>DIYR01000023.1 GCA_002429085.1 Flavobacteriales bacterium UBA6049 | reverse complement strand
GATCGTGCACTTTACTGGGTTCAAACAGGTGCAGTTCCAACTGATACTTGTAGAGCAATTCTATCGTACAAAGGGATTTTATTGAAAGATCACTTAGATAGAGGTGTTAAAAAAGGTGCTTTAACTCAAGAACAAGCAGATGCTAAATTCGCGAAGTGGGTTGAAGAAAAAGAAAACAAAGTTCAAGGAAAAGTTGATTCTTTAGCTCAAGCTGATGCAGATAAAAAAGCAGCAGCATTAAAAGCTGAAGCTGAAGTGAACGAAAAGCGCGCAGCTGATATTGCCGCTAAGCAAGCTGAAGCGACAGCTGCTGAAGCAGGAGAAGAAGAAACTGCTGAAGGTGAAGCTGAAGCGTCTGAAGAAACTAGCGAAGAGGCAGCAGAATAGTTATGAGAAAAGATGAATGTTACCAAGTTGGTCAGTTCATCAAACCTCATGGTTATAAAGGAATGTTGAGCATTAAGCTTGACGTTGACGAGCCTTTAGCTTACAAGAATTTGGAATCAGTTTTCGTTGATATAAACAACGAGCTGATTCCATTTTTTTTTGAGTCCTTTAACTTTGTAAAGGATGGCATTTTTAGAGTAAAGATTGAAGGTGTAGAAACCGAAGAAGACGCTCGTTCTCTTGCTAAGCTCTATTGCTACCTCCCTCTTTCTTTTTTGCCCAAACTTTCTGGTAACCAATTCTACTATCACGAGATATTAGGGTATACAGCTATAGATGACGAACTGGGTGAAATTGGAACCATTCATCAAGTTCTTGATGGCACTGCTCAGCCTATTTTTCAAATTCATCATTCTAGCGGAACAGAAGTCCTAATCCCCATTGTAGACGACTTCATTTTAAACATTGATCGAAAAGCTAAAACCATAACGTTAAACTCTCCTGAAGGATTGATTGAATTCTATCTTAGTGAGTAACTATGTCGATTTTTAGGTTTAAGCAATTTGAAATACAGCAAAGCGAAGATGTTTTCAAAGTAGGTACTGATGCCGTCTTACTGGGAGCTTTGGTGGGGCAGGATAATCCTGTAAATGCATTAGAAATAGGTAGCGGAACAGGTATTGTTTCTTTAATGCTTGCTCAACGATTCACGAATTTGAGTATTTGTGCATTAGACATTTCTCCTTTCGCATTTAATCTTACCTCTCAGAATTTTGAGAAATCACCTTTTTTCCAACGACTTGATGCTATTCAAGCAGATGCTACTTCATTTGTAGCAGATCATCCTTTTGAAATCATCGTATCAAATCCTCCTTATTTTAATCAAAGCACTTTATCTAGCACCTTAGCAGATGCTAGGCATACATTAAATTTAGCTCACGAGGATTTAGTAAAATGCTGCACTAAGAATTTAGCTAGCAATGGAAGTGCTTGGATTATTCTTCCACCCAAAGAGATGGGAAATCTAGAAAAGCTATTTGCAGAATTTGAGATGTATCCGCAATCAAGAACTTTCTTGCGAACTAGACCCGATATGCCTACCACAAGAGTTATAACATCATTCATAAAATCAATACAGAATCAACCTCTTGAACGAACAATTTGCATGAGAAACGAAAATCACGAGTTTAGCCCAAGTTACATTGAACTAACTCGCGATTTCCATCCTTTTTTCTAATACCCTTTATATTCACTCACTTTCTCGTGAAATCGGATATCATAATTTTCTAATTCCTTCAATACAGGATTGTAAACTTCTGGAGTAATTGGAACATGAACTCCAGGTGTATGAATTGTTCCATTCAAGATCATTTTACTCGCAATTGCTGCTGGTAATCCAACGGTTTTAGCCATAGCTGTGTAAGTTTGATCTTCTCCAATAGAAACCATCGAAGATTCTATTTGCTTACGTTCTCCATCTAACTCGTAACCGATGCGGTGGTACATTACCAACATATCTTTATCCTCAGGTTCTAATGCCCATTTCTGCATTAAAATATGCTCCAAGATTTGAGCAGGAGTAGCATTTGATAATCCAATCTTTGTATCATCAAAAATGCCAAGCCAGTTTAGTTTTTCCATTACATCAGAGTCTTGTTCAATTTTCAAGTAATGCATCAATTTCAACTCAACTGAATCTGTTGGATTATACGCCAAGAACAAATTAATGAATTGACGATAGGTCATGTCTTCTGATCCTTCGATTATATAAGAATCATCCGTTGCTCCAAGCTTAACAAAAACATCCCAAGCACGACAGAATCCGGGTCTTCTTAACGTACCTCTATAAAGCGTTGGAATCTCTTGTAAGCCATATACCTCACGATATGACAATGAATCTCTATTGGCGTATCCTTCAAATCTTCCATACCCTTCGATATCCATGTACTCAGTTCTTCTGAACAGATTATGGTAAGGAATGTACTTATATGTATTTTCTTGAATGAACTTAACAGCTCCACCTTGCCCTGCTACAACCACATTACGAGGGTTCCAAGTAAACTTGTAGCGCCAAGGATTATTCAGTTCACTTTCAGGTGCTAACAGCCCTCCTGTAAACGACTCAAATTGAAGCAGCTTCGCTCCTTTTCCTCGCAAATCATCAATAATCTGCATAGCACTCATGTGATCAATCCCTGGATCTACACCTATTTCATTCATCAACACTACTCCAGCCTTCTCAGCTTCAGGTGCTAATTCCTTCATCTCATTACTAATGTAAGATGCTGTTACCATGTGTTTCCCTAATGCAATACAATCTCGTGCTACAATTGGATGCATACTTGCTGGTAACATACTAATCACCAAATCGCTTTTACTAATATGAGATACCCGGTGGATTTCATTATTAATATCAAAGGTCTCTGCTTGTGCATTCCCTGCTCCTCTTACGTGCTCTTGCGCTAATGAAATATCTCTATCACAAACGGTGATAAACCAATTATTTTCAACACTTTGTTCAATAAGGTACTTGATAAGATAGGAGGTAGATCTTCCGGCTCCAATAACAAGAATTTGCTTCATACTATCTAGTTTTTCGAAGTAGGGTGGTCATGTATCTTTGGTACATTTGTTGTCTACAAAGCAAGTAAACTCAATCATTCGACTATGATTTGTAATCGATTTTTTTCTGGAACTATTATTACACTAATGTTTCTGTTTACATCCGTGGTAAACGCCCAAGAAACAAAAGCAGTATTCTTTTCTGAAAATGGAGAATCATTTTCTATCTATATGAATGGCCAACTTATGAACGAGTATCCATTGAATCAGGTAAGAGTAGGCAATTTGGTGTTGAAAGACTACCAGTTTAAGCTTATTTGGCAAGACATAACTCTACCAAACATTGAAACCATCTTAAAGGTAAAAAGTGGCAGAGAAAATGTATTCGTAATTTATGAAGACAAAGGTAAAATGGAAGTGGACTTATATGCTAAAGCGAAAAAAGGCATGTACAGTCCAATTGCATCCATTCCCTCAGCACAACGGAATGGTTACGAAGGTTCTTTAGGCTGTAGAAAAGCTCTAAGCAATACTGATTTTGAATCAAAGCTGAAAGAACTTGGCAATCTAGACTATCCTGCTGATCGAATTTCGTTTGTGAAACGAACTCTCCAGGACAATTGTATTACAGTAAAACAACTCAAACAACTATTAGCTCAAGTAGATTACGAATCTGACAAAGTTGAATTGGCCAAATTCGGCTATTCTTACATATTCGATAGAGATAACTACAGTTCCCTTGCCGACCTCTTTGAATACCCTGGAGCCTATGATGAAATTCAGTCATACATAGAAAAACAACTAAATAACTAATACATGAAATCAATTTTATCTGTTGCACTACTTCTTTGCACCTCTACTCTATTCGCTCAAAGTAGCTTAATCATATTCTCTGAAATGGGAGAAAATTTCTCAGCAACTTTCAATGGTGAAAAGCTAAACGATGAACCAACATCAAGAGTTGAAAAGCACGGTATAATGCAGGAAATGGGTAAAGTAATTGTTCGTTTCGAAGATGCTTCTAAAGGTATTGTAACGAAGAATTTGTTCTTTGATCCAAATACAGAATACGTGTATAATCTAAAGCTTTCGAAAAAAGGAAAATATGTGGTTAGAATGATATCCTCTGGCCCTGCAAAGCAACAAGAACCAGAGGTAGTCTACGTTCCTGAACCGGTTGAAACAACAGAAGTGCACCAAGTTCAAACCACTCAGTCAACAAATATGAATACCACAACGAACACCACTATTAATGTAAATGAGGAAACCAATTCTGAAAATGTTTCTATCAATGTTCAAGGAATAGGCATTTCAATGAATGTTCAAACTACATCGCAGTTTACTGAAACTTCTAACATGAGTATTGATCAATCATCAAACGTAAATGTAGAGACTACAAACCAGCCAACAGAAGTAGCTGCAACTACCGGAAATTGCGGAATGCCAGCAACCGATTCAGACTTTGATATGGCTTCTTCCTCTATATCTTCTAAATCTTTTGAAGATTCCAAGCTTTCTATTGCCCAAGAAGTTGCAAAGAACAAATGCTTAACTAGTTCTCAGATCAAAAAGATAATGGAACTATTCAGCTTTGAAGAAACAAGGTTAGACTTTGCAAAGTTTGCATACAGCTATTGTTTTGATCCTGATAACTATTATCAAGTTTATGATGCTTTCACCTTTGAATTAAGCATTGATGAATTAAAAGAGCACATCGATAACCTGTAGCGTTTTATGAAACAACTGTTAGTTCTATCAGGATTTTTTGGAAGTACCGCAGTAATTCTGGGTGCACTAGGTGCTCATGCTTTAAAAGATGTGCTCGATCCAAATTCATTGGCAAGTTTTAAAACAGGTGTTCTCTATCACCTCGTACACTCATTTATTTTTTTCGGTTTAATTGCACTTAAACCAATCCTTACAGATAAAGCACTTAACATTTTAAAATGGCAATTTTCTTTAGGAATTATTTTCTTCTCTTGGTCTATTTACTTTTTGGCGACAAAAAACATACATGGCTTGCCAATTTCATTTCTAGGACCAGTGACTCCCATTGGAGGGTTAATTCTTATAAGTGGATGGTTACATATTGCCATTCAAGGAATTAAATTCCGGGAAGATTGATTAACATTAGTTTGGTAGCAATTCTTTACAATCTGGCGAGGCATTGTAAAAAATTATACAGTTATTTGCCTTTTGAAGAATACAAACTTTAATCTAAATCAAAGTTATGGCTGATTTTGGAAGTAGACCCGAAGGAGCTACAATTGAGAGCTTGGGTTTAACCAAGGCAACAGCACACTGGAACGTTTCTCCAGCTGAACTAGCAAAAATTGCTGTTGAAAAAGAAGGTGCAAAAATGACAAGCACCGGGGCAATTACTGTTGATACAGGTAAGTTTACGGGACGCAGCCCTAAAGATCGCTACATTGTTCGCGATTCAGTTACAGAAGATGCTGTGTGGTGGGGAGACATCAACATTCCATGTACTCCTGAGGTATTTGACAACCTGTACAATCAGGTAATTGAATACCTAGCAGACAAAGAAGTTTACGTAAGAGATTCTTATGTATGTGCTGATCCTAATTTCCGCACAAATGTTCGTTCTATTACTGAGTATGCTTGGTCAAGTATTTTTACTTACAACATGTTCTTACGTGTTGAAGAGAACGAACTAAGTGATTACGAAGCTGAATGGTTGGTAATTGATGCTCCAGGTTTCTTAGCTAACCCAGTTAATGATGGAATTCGTCAAGAAAACTTCGCAATCTTAAACTTCACAAAGAAAATCGCATTAGTTGGTGGTACAGGTTACACAGGTGAAATGAAGAAGGGAATCTTCTCTGCATTGAACTTTATCTTACCGCACCAAAAAGACACTTTGAGTATGCACTGCTCTGCCAATGTTGGTGAAGATGGTGATACAGCAATTTTCTTTGGTCTATCAGGTACTGGTAAAACAACTCTTTCTGCTGATCCTAACCGTAAGTTGATTGGTGATGATGAGCACGGATGGAGTGCACAAAACACAATCTTCAACTTTGAAGGTGGTTGTTATGCCAAGTGTATTGATTTATCTGCTGAAAAAGAGCCAGATATTTGGAATGCAATTAAACCAGGTGCGCTACTTGAGAACATCCGTTTTAAAGAAGGTACGAATGAGGTTGATTTCGCAAATAAGGATGTAACAGAAAACACACGTGTTTCTTACCCAACTTATCACATCAATAACATTCAAGAACCAGCAATTGGAAAAAACCCTAAAAACATTTTCTTCTTAACTGCTGATGCTTTTGGTGTGTTACCTCCAATTTCTAAATTAACTCCTGGTCAAGCGGCTTTCCACTTTATTTCTGGATATACAGCTAAAGTTGCTGGTACTGAAGCTGGAATTGATGAGCCTGTAACTGCATTCTCAGCATGTTTCGGAGCTCCATTTATGCCATTACATCCAACTGTTTATGCTGAAATGTTAAGCAAGAAGATGCAGGATGCTGGTGTAAACGTTTGGTTGATAAATACTGGTTGGACTGGTGGTCCTTACGGAACTGGCCATCGTATGAGTTTAAAGCATACTAGAGCAACTATTACAGCTGCTTTAAATGGCGACTTGGATAACGTTTCCTATGAAACTCATGATATCTTCGGGTTAGCAATGCCTACTTCTTGTCCAAACGTACCGGATGAAATCTTAAGCCCAGTGAATACTTGGAATGATAAAGATGCATACTACGATAAGGCTAATGAACTAGCAGTGAAGTTTAACCAAAACTTCGAGAAATTCTCAGACTATGCAAATGATGAAATTATGGCTGGAGCTCCAAAAGCTGCAGTGAAATAATCTCAGTCATATCTAATATTGAAAAGGCGGTTATACAACCGCCTTTTTTTATTTTCGATTCATGGCAATGAATAAACAAGGATTTCAACTTTTAGCTCGTTTGAATAAAAGCTTGCTACCTTCCTTGTCTAAAGGAAATGTTGACCTTACACGCCTCACTTCTATTCAAAAAGCATTGATTGCATGGAGGTATTGGGTCACCAGAAATTCACTTGAATGAGACTGTTTTATAATCCAGATTTTGACCCTAAGCATCCCGCACTCACAGAAGATGAAGTGAAACACGCTATCCGTGTACTACGTCTGTCTGAAGGCGATGATATATTCATAATAAACGGCAAAGGTCAACGATTTCATTCTAGCCTAAAGTCTATTTCTAAGCGAAGTTGCGAGCTAGAGTTATTAGAGACAGAAACGATTCCTACTGCTTTTACGTATCGCTTACATATGGCAATTGCGCCAACAAAAAATATTGATCGCTTAGAATGGTTTCTAGAAAAAGCCACTGAAATTGGAATTTCAGAAATCACTCCAATTTGGTGTCATAGAAGTGAGCGCAAGCAAGTAAAACATGATCGACTTGAAAAGATTCTGGTATCCGCAATGAAACAGAGTTTACAAGCCACTATTCCAACCTTAAATCAGGCTATATCATTCGAAAAGCTCATTCTTCAGTCTTCAGAAAGTGAGAAGTTCATTGCACATTGTGAAGAAGGGGAAAAACCTCATTTGAAACATGCGTACGAAGGAACAGATGCTTTAGTTCTAATAGGACCAGAAGGGGATTTTAGTCCTGAAGAAATTCAATTAGCTTTAGATCATGATTTTAAACCCATTTCTTTAGGTGAAACTCGTTTGAGAACTGAAACAGCAGCTCTAGTTGCCAATCAAATTATACACTTGCATCATGCGTAGTATTCTATTCGGAATCGGGATTCTATTTAGTCAGTTTTGCTTCAGCCAAATGAATCAAATAGCTGTTTTGAAGTATCAAGGTGGAGGAGATTGGTATGCTAACTTGCAAACCTCGCTACCCAATTTAATCGCGTTCTCTAATCAATCACTTGGCACGAACCTGAACCCAGAACAAGCTATTGTAGAAATTGGAAGTCAGGAGCTTTTTAACTATCCATTTATTCACATGACAGGGCATGGAAACGTTGTTTTCTCAGATGCAGAATCAAGTAATATGAGGACCTACCTCATAGCTGGAGGATTTCTTCATATTGACGACAATTATGGAATGGATGCTTTTGTAAAAATTGCTATGAAAAAAGTGTTTCCAGAGTTAGATTGGGTTCCTCTTCCTATCAACCACCCAATCTTTCATGGAACTTTTGACTTTCCTCAAGGCCTTCCCAAAATTCATGCTCACGATAACAAGGCTCCAGAAGCATTAGGTTTATTCTGGGAAGGCCACTTGATTTGTCTATATACTTATGAGGCTGATCTCGGTGATGGCTGGGAAGATCCTCAAGTACATAATGACACACCTGAAAACCACGAAACAGCTCTTAAAATGGGCTGTAACATCATAGAATTTGTTTTCTTAGGTAAGGGAAATGAAACAGCAAACTAGCATAAGAGCGCGCATACATGAGATAATCTTTGGAGCTGAAACAAAAGCTGGAAAAGCTTTTGATATTGCTCTCTTGATTTTGATCCTATTTAGTGTTGTAGCTGTAATGCTAGAAAGTGTTCGAGAAATCCGTGAACAGCATGGCTTGTTGTTGAGATGGATAGAATGGATCATTACCATTCTGTTCACATTAGAATACTTGTTAAGAGTTTACAGTATCAATAAACCTACTAAGTACATTTTCAGTTTCATGGGAATCATCGATTTACTATCGACTATTCCCACTTACATTAGTTTAATAGTAGCTGGACCACAATACCTACTTACCATCAGAGCACTCAGGTTACTAAGAGTTTTTAGAGTACTTAAACTAACCCGTTTTGTTGGAGAAGCGGCTTTGTTAAAAGAAGCTCTGAAAGCAAGCAGGTATAAAATCTCCGTTTTTCTACTTACAGTGCTAATTACAGTAGTCTTAGTCGGAACACTCTTATATATAGTAGAAGGACCCGAAAATGGATTTAAGAGTATACCATTAAGTATTTATTGGGCTATTGTAACGTTAACTACTGTTGGCTACGGAGATATTGCTCCACAAACTCCACTTGGACAGATTATTGCGTCATTTGTGATGGTTATGGGCTATGGAATCATTGCTGTTCCAACTGGCATTGTTACAGTTGCAATGAGTGACGCTAAAAAACGTGTACAAAGTAATACGCGCTCCTGCTCTAACTGTTTGGCTGATGAACACCATGATCATGCGCTCTATTGCTACAATTGTGGACAAGAATTATAAAATACCATTGATCTCATTTTAAGACTTTTTAACGACTTTTTTAGCCGACACCCAACATTTTTGTTGAATATCTCGTGTGATGGAGTAGTTTCGCATTCTTAAAATAATCTCTAATCGAAATAAGTATGAAAAGACTTGTACGTTCTTTAGCTGTAGCTGCAGCTCTTGTTGGTGGTTTTGCTTTCAATGGAGCAGCACAATATGATGTAGCAGCAGACACAGTATTATTTCCAGAAAATGGTGGTGTTTACCAAGCTGGAGTTAACTTACCAGTTCAATATGTTCGCTCAAACGCTGGAACTGTAGATATTCCTGCAACCGATACTGTTGTAATGGGCTTTTTCTTAAACGGAAATTTCGCTGGTTCAGTAACTAGAACTCCTTCAATTTTCGTTGCAGGAACTAGTGATACTGCAGGAATCGGAAGTTTCCCGTTTGGTCAACTTCCTGCTGGTATATACCAGATATGTGTATTTGCGACTTACGCTGATACAAATATTACTGATACAGATTCTTCAAACAATGTTGCTTGTTCTGTTTTCGAACTTGTTGCGCCAGATGTTGAAATCACTAATTTCCAAGCAGTTGACCCTGCATTAAGTTTTGGTGACACACTTCCTACGGGAGATACATTGGTTTCTATGAGTGTAACAATCAAAAATGCTGGTACTATTCCTGTAGTTTCAGATGTACCAACTGCTGTTTATATTGGAACTGATACTGTATTCTTAAGCGCTCCTGTTGCTCCATTGCAACCAGATAGCTCAATTACGTTAACAATTCCTGGAGCTTTATTACCAGATCAACCAACTACACCAGGTGCGTTTGACATCTGTGCATTGTTACAATTAAACTTAGATGCTGACAATTCTAATGACGGTTCATGTAACACATATGTTCGTGAAGTACCTAGTACTACTACTACTGATTTAGCATTTGAAAGTATTGCAATTACAGATCCTAACATTCCTGCAGGTGGTACTTACACTATTGGAACTACAATTAACGATATCGAAGTAACTGTAAGAAATTCAGGTACTGCAGATTTCATGGGTATTCTTTCAATTGAATTAAGTGCAGACGGTGGTTCTGTTGTAACTTACCAAGAGACAATTACTACTCCAATCACTCCAGGTAGTTCTTACACTGTAACAACTCAAGCTCCTATTTTCCCAAATACAGTGAAAAGCTTTGATTTATGTGCTGAGATCACAACAAATGATTCAGATGCATCTAATAACCAAGGTTGTGAAGGTTACGAAGCTGATTGGGCTGCTGGTATCATTACAACTGAAGGTAACAGAATTAATGCTTTCTATTCAAACGGTGAGTTAGTATTAAAAGCAGAAAACGCTACTGGAGAAGTAGTTAATGTTGCTGTTTACTCTGTAACTGGTCGTGAAGTATTAAACACAAACGTTACTTTATCTAACCAAGTGTCTATTCCATTCTCTAGCGTTGCTGATGGTGTATACATCTTGAAGTTTGGTAATAACGGTGCGGTTAGATTCGTAAAGTAAGAATCTAAAATTCACTTAGAATAAAAAAGGGGATGCTCATTTTGAGCTCCCCTTTATTGTTTCTGTCTTTCCCTTCATCTGTTCTCGAATCGATTCATAGTTTATCGTATCCGAGGTAGAAGGCTTAACCATCTTATCTTTCCCTTCAGATTTCGTCATAGTTCCTGAAGGAGCTGGTGTTGCAGATTTTGAGGATGAACAACTCACTCCAATTAGAGCAATTACCCCAAAAAGTGCATACATTTTACAATTTATCATACTCTTTTCCTTTAGTTCGAAACTCTCTTAATGTTTCATTAGTTTCTTAGCATTCCTCATCAAAACGTGCATTTCCATGTCGTTTTGCACCATAGGAATTGTTTCCCTAACTGTTTTCAATAACTGTTCCACTTTTTCTGAAGACTTAAGTGGCCTTCTAAACTCAAAAGCTTGAGCTCCTGCTAACAACTCTATTCCGAACAACTGTTCTACGTTCTCTAATACTCTATACAATTTGGTAGCAGCATTTGCTCCCATACTCACATGGTCTTCTTGCCCATTGCTAGAGTCTATTGTATCTATACTAGCTGGAGAACATAACTGCTTATTCTGACTCACTATACTTGCGGCAGTATACTGAGGAATCATAAATCCAGAATTCAAACCAGGGGTTGCCACCAAGAATGGAGGTAAGTTACGAGTACCACTGATTAATTTATACACTCTTCGCTCAGAAATACTCCCCAATTCAGCTAAAGCAATCGCCAAGAAATCCATGGAAATAGCCAAAGGTTGACCATGAAAGTTTCCAGCAGAAATAATTTCATCGTCATCTGGAAAAACAGTTGGATTATCTGTTACTGAGTTAATCTCATTTTCAAATACTCCTTGAACGTACTCTATAGCGTCATATGATGCTCCGTGCACTTGAGGTATACATCTAAATGAATACGGATCTTGAACATGTGCCTTTTCTTGCTCAATTACTCGCGATCCTTCTAACCACTCACGCATATTTCTAGCCACCCTTAACTGGCCAGGTTGCTTTCTTGCTATATGCGGTAAATCGCTGAATGGTTCAATTCTTCCGTCATATGCTTCTAATGAAAGAGCAGCAATTCCTTCTAGTTTAGATAATAAGTCCTTTGCTCTTAGTAAAGTATAACAACCATATGCACTCATGAATTGAGTACCGTTTAACAAGGCTAATCCTTCTTTACTTTTTAATTGAATCGGTTTCCAATCAAATCGAGTTTCAAGTTCAGTACCTGAGATACGTTCACCACTAGAGAGATCAACCTCTCCTAAACCTAACAATGGCAAACTCATATGAGCTAAAGGTGCTAAGTCTCCAGAAGCACCCAACGATCCTTGCTGGTAAATAACTGGACAAATACCTTCATTGTAAAAATCAACTAAACGCTGAACAGTTTCTGGCTGTACACCAGAATGCCCATAAGACAATCCTCGAATTTTGAGGAGTAACATCAAACGAACTATCTCTCTTGGCACTTCTTCACCAGTTCCGCAAGCGTGACTCTTTACAAGGTTTTCTTGAAGTTGACCTAGACGATCATTTTCAATCTTGGTATTACACAAGCTACCAAACCCGGTATTAATACCGTAGATTGGTGTCTCTTGAGTTTGCATTCGATTATCTAAGTAGGTACGACAGCGTTCAATGGCTTGTTGAGCCTCATCACTCAAGGTAATGTGTTCTTCACTTCGCCAAATTTTACCCAAATCTTCCAACGAAATGGGATCCAAATGAATGGTATGCATACTTATTTCTTTAGGTAAGAGATCAATTCTGTTTCTGGAATGGTAGTTTGCTCACCAGTAACCATGTTTTTAACGGTAACTTGCTTATTAACGACTTCATCGCTACCCATCATAACCACATTAGCTACACCTTTATCGTTAGCAAACTTCATTTGCTTTTTCATTTTCGCAGCATCAGGATATATCTCAACAGATAATCCATCCTTACGTAAGCTGTTCGCTAATCTTAAATAATCAGCACAAAGGCTGTCATCAAACTGAACAATTAATACATCTGTAGCACTCGTTAATTCTTCAGGGTATAGTTCTTTTTGTTCTAATAAATCGTAGATACGATCTGCTCCAAATGAGATTCCAACCCCAGAAACATTCTTCAATCCAAAAATTCCAGTAAGGTCGTCATACCTACCTCCACCAGTAATACTTGAACCAAAATCTGGGTGAGTAACTTCGAATATAGCTCCTGTATAATAATTCAATCCACGAGCTAGTGTCACCTCAAACTGCAGATTGTGAACGCCTAATTCATTCGACTGAGTTAATACATACTCTAGCTCTTCAATTCCTTTCAATCCGATTTCAGAATTTGCCAAAAATTCCTTCATGTTGGTAATCCGAGCATCATTTTCTGAGGGCAACGATAGTAATGGTTTAATCTTTTCCAATGCCGCACCATCGAACCCTTTGTCTGTTAATTCTTCTAATACTTTCTCTTGAGGAAGTTTATCTAGCTTATCCAATGCAACTGTTAAATCAATAAGTTTTTCAGATTCGCCAATCACCTCAGCAATACCCATTAAAATCTTACGATTATTCAGTTTGATTTCAACCTCTGGAAGTCCAAGCCTATCATAGATTGCATCTGTAATTTGAATAAGCTCAATTTCGTTCATCAAACTATCAGACCCAATAATATCTACATCGCACTGATAAAACTCTCTGTAACGACCACTTTGAGGACGATCAGCTCTCCAAACTGGTTGTATTTGATATCGTTTGAATGGAAATGATAGTTCATTTTGATGCTGTACAACAAATCGAGCAAAGGGCACTGTTAAATCGTACCGCAAAGCTTCTTTAGCGGTTTTAGCCACTTCCATTCCTGTAGTAGCACTTGCTACTTTATCCAAGTCTCTGCCACGAGGCATGATTCGGAAAATCAATCGATCCCCTTCCTCACCGTACTTTCCAAGAAGTGTTTGTGACAATTCCATTGCAGGAGTTTCTATTGGATCGAAACCATGCAATTCGAACACCGATTTAACGGTGTTAAAAATGTAATTCCTGCGTCTCATCTGTACAGGACCAAAATCGCGTGTACCTTTCGGTATGGATGGTTTATTTGCCATAACACATTTATTGAGCGCGCAAATATCGGAATAAAAAAAAGGAGCCAATTGGCTCCTTTTAATTAGTTCATCAAGTGTAACATTTCTCCTAGGTGTGACGACTTCTTAACGCTAAGCGCTTTTGAATAATTCAACACAAAATCAACTGTGCTCTTTTTTGGCATAAGTTGTTGTTTTGTCGTCTCCGCCACCCAATCGGATCCGATATTACACATGATAGAAAAATCTTCGTGTAGTGTTTTATCCATACATGTATTTTCAAGTGAAACATGTAAGGTAAACGCAAACGTTTTTTTCTTATTGTGTTACTTGGCGTAAACTTCAATTCGAACACCTTTGCGTTCGATCATTTTACGCAAGTTGATTAATGCATAACGCATTCTTCCCAAGCACGTATTGATACTTACATCTAGTTCTTCTGCGATACATTTAAAACTCATATCGCAGTATAGTCTTTTGTAAATAACCTCATATTGCTCTGAAGGCAGCTCATCCATTAACGCTCTTACTTTCTGAGTATCGCTAAACAGAGCTTGTAATTCATATACATCTTCTTCTCCATTATCAATGATGTCGAAAATGTCGAATTCTCCCGATCTGTTAGAAATTGTTTGGCTTCTAGAACGCTGTTCTTTACGAAAAGTATCAATTACTAAGTTGTGACTAATACGCATCACCCAAGGCAAAAACTTTCCTTCTTCGTTGTATCTGCCAGCCTTCAACGTATTGATGACCTTGATAAACGCATCTTGAAAAATGTCATTAGCCAACTCAACGTCTTTGACTTTTGACATAATGTAGGAAAATATTGCTTGCTGATGACGGTTAACCAACACTTCCAATGCCTCTTCTCTACCACCAAGGTAAGCTCTCACTAGCCCTTGGTCGTCTACTTTTTCTAAAAGCATACTACCTCCTTTGTTACTGAATAAATCTTACTTGATCTGTGTAGAGGTATATCTTATAAGCACTGAAATTTTGGGGGTTGAACTAAGTTTAATTGTGTTTGTTACCGTTTTCGATGTTGCTAAAATGAGAAAAAAAAACTTCTAACGCAAATATGGAGTTGCAACAATTAACTTTGCGGGCTCTTAAAATCAAGGATTTGTATGCCAATCGACAATCTAGAACAACTCGATTCTAAATCATATATCAAGATCAAAGGTGCTAGAATGCACAATTTGAAGAACGTAGATGTTGCTATTCCGCGCAATCAGTTAGTGGTTGTAACCGGATTGTCTGGTTCTGGAAAATCATCATTGGCGTTCGATACCTTATATGCCGAAGGACAGCGTAGATATGTTGAAAGTCTTTCTTCATACGCTCGTCAATTTATGGGTAAACTTGATAAACCTGAGGTAGACTACATTCAAGGTATTTCTCCAGCAATTGCTATTGAGCAAAAGGTGAACTCAAGAAATCCTCGTTCAACAGTAGGCACAACTACGGAGATCTATGATTACTTGAAACTTCTGTATGCAAGAATTGGTAAAACATTTTCTCCAATTAGTGGTAGGGAAGTAAAACGCGATACGGTTTCTGATGTAGTTTCTTTTATTCAACGTTTACCAGAAGGAACGCGTGTAATGATTGCATCACCTTGGTTGAAAAAGGCAGATCGCACAATGGATGAAGAAATTCAAGTGCTATTACAACAAGGATTTAATCGTGTATTGGTAGACAGCGCTGCAGCTAGATTAGACGATCTTTCTGCAAATGATTTAGATGGAGAAAATCTCCCTCCTATTCTGATCGATCGAGTAGTTGCTGGAACTGATGATGAAAATGCTGCACGATATGCGGATAGTGTGCAAACTGCGTATTACGAAGGAAATGACACAGCATTTATCTATGTTGTTCAAGAAGATCGTTCGCTAGAACTACATGAGTTTAATAACAGATTTGAGCTAGATGGAATAACGTTTGAACAACCTAGTGAACACTTCTTCTCATTCAACAACCCTATTGGAGCATGTAAAACGTGTGAAGGTTTTGGGAGCGTTATTGGTATTGACGAAGATCTTGTGATTCCTAACAAGAGTCTTTCGATTTATGATGATGCTATTGTTTGTTGGAAAGGCGAGAAAATGAGTGAATGGAAGAATGAGCTAGTATACCAAGCTGAACAATTTGATTTTCCTATTCACAGACCAATTCATGAACTTACTCCTGAGGAGTACCAATTGCTTTGGGACGGGAACGAATATTTTGCTGGTCTTCACAAATTCTTCAAATACTTAGAAGAGAAAAGTTATAAGATTCAATACCGTGTGATGTTATCTCGTTACCGCGGAAAAACTAAATGTCCTTCTTGTAAAGGGTCTCGTTTGCGTGCTGATGCGAGTTACGTAAAAATCAATGAGAAAAGCATTGTTGAATTGATTCAATCTCCCATTGAAAAGCTTTTTCCATGGGTACAAGATTTACCAAATAGATTATCAGAATACGAAAAAGAAGTTTCTAAACGGTTATTGATTGAGATTGAAAACAGGCTTCGTTTTTTACAAGAAGTTGGTCTTGGCTATCTCACATTAAATCGCTTATCAAACACTTTATCAGGTGGAGAATCACAGCGTATTAGTCTGGCTACAACTTTAGGAAGTAGCTTGGTGGGAAGCATGTATATTTTAGATGAACCAAGCATTGGTTTGCATCCAAGAGATACCAAGCGATTAGTAGGTGTGTTACAATCTCTAAAGAAATTAGGGAACACTGTAATAGTAGTTGAACACGAAGAAGAAGTGATGCAAGCTGCAGATCAGATTATTGATCTTGGACCAATGGCTGGAACAAATGGTGGTGAACTAATTTTTCAAGGAAACCATGACGAATTGGTTTCTGCTTCTGATAGTTTAACAGCTCAATATTTAACACAGCAACGTGCTATCCCTATTCCGGAAAAACGTAGAATGTGGAAGAAGAGTATTGATGTATTTGGTGCTCGTGAGAATAACTTAAAGAACATTCAAGTAAGTTTCCCTCTTGAAGTACTCACGGTAATTACAGGCGTTAGTGGTTCTGGAAAATCTTCATTAGTTCATAAAGTTCTGTATCCTGCTCTACAAAAGAAAATTGGTGAATATAGTGGTGAAAGTACAGGTCAGTTCGATCAGTTGTTAGGTGATTTCCAAGCCATCAAAACGGTAGAATTTGTCGATCAGAATCCAATAGGTAAATCATCTCGTTCTAACCCTGTAACGTATGTCAAGGCTTTTGATGACATCCGTACAATTTATTCGAAACTCCCACTTTCTAAACTAAGAGGATACAAGCCTTCTTACTTCTCATTCAACGTAGAAGGTGGAAGATGTGAGAACTGTAAAGGCGAAGGTATTATTACCGTAGAAATGCAGTTTATGGCAGATGTACACCTACCTTGTGATGTTTGTAAAGGAAAACGCTACCAATCTGATTTACTAGAAGTCACGTACCATGATAAATCGATTAGTGATGTGTTAGA
>DIYR01000186.1 GCA_002429085.1 Flavobacteriales bacterium UBA6049 | reverse complement strand
CATTCCTCCTAAACCAGCAGTAATGAATAGTTTACCATCTAATGACTCACCTGGTTTGGTAATCATCCGTGCAGCATTCATAACAGTAATGGTTGTTCCATGCACAATTCCTTGAGGGCCAATGTACATGTAAGAACCAGCTGTCATCTGACCATATTGAGTAACACCTAATGCGTTGAATTTTTCCCAATCATCTGGTTTCGAATAATTCGGAATCATCATACCATTGGTTACAACAACTCTTGGAGCATTGCTATGTGACGGGAATAAACCAAGTGGATGTCCACTGTACATTACTAAGGTTTGTTCATTTGTCATTTCACTCAAGTACTTCATTACGAGAAGATATTGAGCCCAGTTTTGGAAAACAGCACCATTTCCTCCATAGGTGATTAACTCATGTGGATGCTGAGCTACTGCTGGATCCAAGTTATTTTGAATCATCAACATAATAGCTGCGGCTTGTTGACTGTTTGCAGGATATTCATTAATTGGACGAGCATACATATCGTAATCTGGACGATAACGATGCATATAAATACGACCGAATTGTTTCAATTCTTCTGCAAATTCTGGAGCTAATGAAGCGTGTTGCTCTTCAGGAAAGTAGCGAAGTGCATTACGTAAAGCCAATTCTTTTTCTTCATCAGAAAGAATGTCTTTACGCTTGGGTGCGTGATTAATAGATGCATCAAATGCTTTCAATTCAGGGATTTCACTAGGGATTCCTTGGCGAATTGCATCTTGAAATGTTGTTGTAATAGTTGACATATTGCTATGTGTTAAGATCGTTTTGTTTTGGCTTTTTTATTGAAGCCATAGGGACAGTGTTTACATCCGCTTTGGCAACAATAACCCCGTTTTAAGTGATATGTTTCAGTGAATACAATGTATCCTTCTTCTGAATGATAGAAATCCTCAGGTTCTAACTTTGGTTTGCTAAAAAAGCCAGATAAGTCTTCACTCATATTCGTGCAAAAATCGCTTTTTTGGCATAGATCATCCAAATGGAATAAATGTGAATTGGCCAGAACGAATTGCACCCCTTCAAAAGCTTGATATTCCTGAGTTTTTCGGGAATGAAATAGAGGTTTCAATACTTAGAGAAGATTTACTCGACAGAGAAATCAGTGGTAATAAATGGCGAAAATTGAAATACAACTTGTTGCAAGCTGCACAATTGAAACACGATACCGTCTTAACCTTCGGTGGGGCATTCTCTAATCATTTGGCAGCAACTGCAGCGGCTGGTGCACAGTTTGGATTTAATACTATAGGAGTAGTAAGAGGTGATGATGATTCTACTAATCCAACACTAGTAACATGCAGAGAACATGGGATGACATTACACTTTGTAGACAGGTCATCATATAGAGATAAACACACAGAAGAGTTTAAGGCTTATCTACATGGTCTTTTTGGTGGATTTTATTTGGTACCTGAAGGTGGAGCCAATTATTGGGGAGTAAATGGGTGCATGGAAATCTTGAAGAAAGAACATCATTCGTTTGACTATGTGATTGGGGCTTGTGGTACTGGTACAATGATTTCTGGTATACTATTGAGTGCTCCTGAAAGTATGAAGGTGATAGGTGTTTCTGCATTGAAAGGTGACTTTATGACCGATGAAATCAAGAAAAATCTACAATGGTATTTAATGGATGATGAAGCTGTTAAAGAATATCTTCCGTTGTTAACTATTTGGAATGATGCTCATTTTGGAGGATATGGAAAATGCCCGAAAGAGTTGCAAACCTTTATCCGTTCTTTCTACGATAAAACCAATATTCCTTTAGATGGTATTTATACTGGGAAGGTAGTACATGCCGTTTCTAAACAAGCTTTAGAAGGTAAATTTGAATCAGGATCAAAAGTGATGATTGTTCATTCAGGTGGTATTCAGGGAAATGAAGGGTTGAATTATCGCTTAAGTGCTCAATTACCTACCATAGCTGATTAACATTCAACTGTGCACAAGCTAAGCACTTAGCACTAATTGTATGGAATTTGCCGAGCTACATTTGAGAAAAATCACATATAGTATGCGCATTGCGTTCATAATAGCTTTTGTATTCACTTTATTTTCATCTGCACAGGCTCAAAGTTCTGCTGCACGAGAAGCCTACATTAACAAGTACAAGGATGTAGCAATTCGTAATATGCAGGAGTTTAAGATTCCGGCAAGTATTACGCTGGCTCAAGGGTGTTTAGAAAGTGGAAACGGTCAATCTGAGTTAGCTCGTAAATCGAATAATCATTTTGGGATTAAGTGTCATAGTTCTTGGACAGGAAAGAAAACTTACCATGATGATGACAAAAAGAAAGAATGCTTTAGGGTATATGATCATGTGTATGACTCCTATGCAGATCATTCTAGATTTTTACAGAAATCTCGTTACGAGAAGTGCTTTCAGCTAAAAATTACAGATTACAAAGGGTGGGCCCACGAGCTAAAGAAGGCAGGGTATGCTACCAACCCTAAGTATCCTCAGCTATTAATCAAAATTATTGAGGAGAACGAATTATGGCGTATTGATGAAGAAGTTCTTAAAGGCAAACCATCTAAAGGAAAAGGAAACAGCTCTAAGCCGAAAGAGGATAAGCCTTCTAAGACTGGAGGAAGTACCGGTTCTTATGATGCTGGTGTAATTGATATGTACGGTTCTTATGAGGTGAGGAAATCTAAGAACAACATTAAATTTATTACAGCTAAAGGTGGC
>DIYR01000170.1 GCA_002429085.1 Flavobacteriales bacterium UBA6049 | reverse complement strand
ACTGCTTGTGACTCTCGGGAAGAAGCACGTAAAACTGAAATAGTGCTTGTAACGTGGAATTCATACTAGAAATAATTGGTTACTTCATCAAAGAATTAATCTTATACTACTTGGTTTTAGTTCCTGGTGCTTTTGTGCTATGGCTATTTACAGATAGAAAAATGAGCTTCTCGGTATACAAAGAAGAAAATGAAATAAGCTCTTTCTTTTTTGGATTGTTTATGTGGATGAGTATATTAATCGCTGTCTACTTGTTATAGAACCTTACCTATTAGCTAAACGCTTGCGCATTCTGCTTAATGATTCTGGTGTAATGCCTAAAAAGCTAGCCAAATGATACTGCGGCACTCGTTGAATCAATTCTGGACGAGTTTCTAACAACTCAGTATAACGTTCTTCGGGTTTCGATACGATGTATTGTGCCAACTCATTCTGCGCTTTACCGAACTGCTTTTCAATGTCCATTTTACACAACTCTTGGTATGGAGGGAAACGCTCAGATAATTCCTTTTCTTTCTCTTGAGTTACAACACTCAACTCGCAATCTTCCATGCACTCTAAGTAATATGTTGATGGAGTCTGGTTCACATAGCTATCTAGGTTTACACATGGCTCATTTTCAATCATGAAACGAGTTGTGCGTTCTTCGCCATCATCTTTTACTAAATAGGCTCTTACCAATCCTTTTACCACATAATAAGCAGTATTCGCTACCTTACCTTCGCTTAGTAAAACTGTTCCTTTTTTAAACGATTTTACAGGAATACACTCATCTACAATGCATGCCTCTTCAGGCGTTAATTCCATTTCGAATAAATCCGAACTCTTTACAGACACCCTTGTAACTTTTACTCGTAATACTTAATAGCAACAGAAATAATCAAAGCAATGATAGAGACCACATATCCCCCTGCAAATACGGTGTAGCATTTACTCAAGTAACTATACTTTTTACCTAATACCTGCCCTAAGTAGTAGAAATCTTTAGAAAGTGAATCATATAAGAAGTCTTTGTCATTGATCATGGCCTGAAAGCCTCTCTCAAAATCTTCTAAAGCCATATTATGGAAGTTTCCAAAGAACAACAGGTTGGCTCTTTTGAGGGTAATATCTTCTTCTGTGAATTTACCACTTGTAATCTTTGGACGAGTACTTTTTACTGCCAACAGTATTGTGATGATGCTAGTCAAAATCATCATAAAGACAGGGATAGCCAAATGCCAATACTTTGTCAAAATCTTCGGGCCTACCCCACTCACAATAATGGAGATAATAATGGCATTAATAGACAACATGATGTTAGCCTTATTATCTGCAATGGCACTCAACTGAATATGATTACGCAGAGTAACTCGAAACATGGTTTGCACACCTCGATCTGAAGTTCGATACTTCTCATTTTTAAGTGCAAGTACTTCTCGCTTTAGCTTTTCGCTTTCTTTCTGCGCCTTTTTCTTAGCCTTCTTTTCTTGCAACTTGACCAAGCGTTTTTGCATGGCCAATAAATTCTCAATTTTCTGGCTATGGTATTTCTTCTGAGCATGTACTGTATTGTATGTATGCTTCAATAAGAAAGAAATATCAAGTTCTAACCATTCTACATCTGTGAAGTTGATATCACACGCAGACTTTAACTCCTGTCGCAATAATTCGCTTTTAGTAGCATGATTTTCTTGCCCTAGATGAGATAAATCTGCATCAGCCATGATGCATTCTAGCAGCGTCTTCGCATCATAATTTAAACGCGTTGCCATGATACAATGGCGAATCAACTCTTGCTTGTCTTCAGGGTAGTTTTCTTCATTCAAGAATTCCTGAGCAACTAACCAGCCATGTTCTTCATGGTTGTCTTTTCCTTGAGCATAACCTACATCATGAAACCAAGCTGCCAACTCAACAATCTCAATTTCCTCATCAGATAGACCACTCCCCTTTCCAATATCGCGTGCCGCAGCAACCACATCAGAGGCATGCCCAAAAGTGTGGAACGTAAATGCTTCAGATAGGTTATTTTTGAGGTATCTTAAAACGAATTCCTCAGCTTTTTCTGTAATACTCCTTTCCGCCATATGAGGTACAAAGTTGCAAAATTGAGATTTAGATGAATAAGTTTATAAACGCACCTTCCAAACATATAGTTTATTTCGTTAGCCTTTTAGCTCTTGTTCTGTTGATAGTAAATTGCGCTTCAACTCCTGTAAGTGAGCACTGGTGCGATGTAAAACTTCCTTCTAAGTTAAGTGAGATTTCTGGAATTACAAGCTACAAGCATGGTTCTGCACTCGCTGTTCAAGATGAAGAGGGAATTGTTTACCGCCTTTTTAAGAATGGAGAAGTTGAGGAACTTACCAATTTTGCTGAAGATGGTGATTACGAGGGAATCGCCACTACACCAAAAGGCGAAATTTGGGTATTACGTTCTGATGGTGTTCTGTATCAAATTGTTCAAAAGAAAGGCGAGTACTTTTCTAAAGCTCATGAAATAAAGCTCTTGAAAAACAGTGATAGCGAAGGTTTATGCTACAATTCAGAGTCTAACTCATTGTTAATTGCCGTAAAAGACAATGCTCCAAGTTTAAAAAACAAAATCAAAGCCGTTTATCGATTTTCACTATCAACTTACAAAGTAGTCGAAACACCCATTTTCACCATTGATACCAAAGATTTCCATAAGATTTACGGACGATCATCATTCGCTCCATCTGCAATTACTATTGGAAAAGATGATCAACATTATTACGTGCTATCTGGAAGAAGTCAACAAATTGCTGTGGTAAATAGATCAGGACAAGTAGTTGACGGATTTAATTTAGACAGAGAAGAACATCGCCAACCAGAAGGTATCCTCTACGATAAGTCATCATTTTTAATTGCCAATGAAGGCCGCGGAAAAAAAGCTAGAATTCGCTGTTGGGCTCCTTAACGGAAACCTTCTACAGCATAAACTGTATGTTTTTCTACAATTCCTTTAAGCGTAATTCTCCCAAGGTTCTCATAGTGAAGTTCTTCTGTATTCAGCTCGTTAAACAGATCATCCGAAATCAATAGTTTACGCTTAATAGACCCTGCTAAGCGTTCTAATCTGGCCGTAGTATTAATTACTTCACCACTGTAAATAATTCCTGTACGCACAAAGCCAACTTCTCCTGAAACAACGTCACCCAAATGAAGTGCTCCTTTGAAAGAAGGCGCTGCACCATACTTATTCATGTACTTTTCTTTATTTGCTTCTAGCACGCGTTGCATTTCAAAAAATAACCGAATACACCTGTTTCGCTCAACTCCACTTTTTAAATCCCAACTCATTACAATTTCATCACCAACAAATTGGTAAATCTCCGCTCCATATTGCTCTATCGGTGCGCTAAAATCAAAGTACACTTCGTTCAACAACCTGAAATATTGGTCGTTTCCTAATCGTTCAGCAGTTTTTACTGAACCATCCATATCTATAAATAAGAATACCCTTCCTTCACTTACAGGCTTGTAAAATCGACCTCTTGCATATTGAGCAAACAGTGTATTACCAGTGAGTGTATGTACGCTTAAAAAGAAAAAGTTCAAATCAATAATAGAGCCCCAGTAAATGGCTATACCCCAGAAAATAGGTATTGAAAACAGCTCATTCGGATTCATCCTGATTTTGCCAACAACTGGAAATGTTCCAAAAACTAATTGATAAAAGTATGCTCCACCAATAATGAGTCCGATAACGATAATAGATGATAAAATGGTTTTTAGCAATAAAGCCCATCCGAATGCCCACTTTCTGAAAATTCGTTTAAATACCAATATTTCCAAAAACGTGGCAAAAATTAACCCACTGAAAGAACTTATGAAAAAGGCGATTAGCTGATTAAAGTTAAGTGGTAGTTCTTCATCGTAACCCATCTCAAATGTAGCAGTAAACCCCCATGTTAACCCCCAAAAAATCAGGGTACTACCTAAGGCCAATCGCCAAGATATATAGAACTTAACTCTCTCCGAAACAAGTCTATTCCAGAAAGAATTTATCAACTTCATCATAGTTTAATGCTAATTGTAGTTGCTTGTGGTAAGCAGACAAATGTACATCTTTGAAAGAGGAAGACTCTACTCGTCTATCTTTGTCTTTAAATATCCAGCTATGTGGATCAAACTATTCAATACCATTTCACTCATCACCCTCCTAGTATTCAACACGTTGGCTCAAGATGAAAAAAAAGAGCCAATTGAGTTTCATCCGTCCTTAGAGGTTAATTACGCCATTGGAGGATTGATCAACTCAGAAAACTTTGTTTTTAAAAATGGAATTGGTTTACATGCCATTGCAGATTTTGAATTCCACGAGCGCGTATATGCTGGTTTAGGTGTTGGATATGAACGTTTAGATAACGACCAATGGTTACCCATTTTTGTCGACCTAAAAGCGTTCACAAAGAAAAATAAACGCTCTGCCTACTTTACTGGCCAATTGGGCTATACCCTTATGTGGAATGATGATTTTGCTAGATACAATAGTTACACCTACACTGGTGGTATCATGTTTAGTCCAGGAATCGGGTATAAACTTCCACTTGAAAAAGCTGGAACTATGTTATTCAATGTAAGTTACAGGCAACAATATGGCAGTATAGAGTATGAATCTGCTGGAGAAAACTATACAGATCGACTCTCATTCGTACTTCTCGCACTTAAAATTGGGTATTTGTTTTGAGAGTTTTTATCAGCATTTGTTTTGCCTTTCTAACAAGTTGGAGTTATGGTCAACTCGTAATCAACGAGTACCAAACCAATAATGACACTACTTTAACTTTTGGCGATGAAACTCCTGATTGGATTGAAATTCACAATCCGAGTAATCTAGCTGTTTTATTGCGTGGATGGATGCTGAGTGATAAATTGAGTGAACCAGACAAATTTGTTTTTACCGAAGATCAAATTCCTCCAAATGGATTGTATTTAATTTACGCTACAGGTAACGATGGTATTACGGCATCAAATGAAGCTGGTTTTGGGTTAAGAGACGGAGCTGATACAGTTTATCTGTTCTCACCAGATTCGCAATTAGTAGACTATATGTTTATCGATTGTATACCTACCGATCGGTCTTACGGAAGGTACAATCAAACAAATGAGTTAAGGTGGTTTGATAAACCTACTCCCAATACACTGAACACAAGCGACTCTGTTAATATTATACGTTATCATGATAGTTTAAGAGCATCACATGTTAGCGGTTTTTTCACTAATGCGTTTGAAGTATCGTTAACCACATCTGATACCAGAACAGCTATTCACTACTCTTTAGATGGAGATGAAGCCGATCTAACGGAAGATGTGTACGGCACTCCTCTTGAGATGTACAATAAACGGTACCAAAAAGACAAGTTTGCTGATGAACCAACTTCTCCTCTGTGGAATGAACCAGAAGGAAAAGTTTTTAAAGCACAAGTGCTAAGAGCACGTGGCTATTATGATGGATGCCCCGTTACTGATGAATTATTCAGAACCTATGTAATCGATAAAAATGCACACAGAAAGTATAAAACCACGCTCTTTAGTTTAATTGTTGAAGGCGATGATTTCTTTAGCGATGAAGAGGGAATTTACGTTCCAGGAAACACGTTTAACCCTAATAACGAAGGAGGTAGTGGGAATTACTTTCAAAAAGGTGGTGCTTGGGAAAGAGATGTTCACGTAGAAGCTTTTGAGCTAGATAGAACTCCAATACTCAAACAAAATGCTCGAGTACGAATTAATGGAAATACATCTAGAAGTTACCCGCAAAAATCTTTGCGTTTGTATGGCGAATCGGTAGAAAATCCAACAGAAGGGTTTAACTACCCATTCTTCGATGATCGATCGTTCACAAACTATCAAACTATGATTTTGAGAACGGCTGGAGCTGACATATCAAATACCTTTTTTAAAGATGCTTTATGCCATGAGTTAGCAAAATCATTGATTGTAGATTATCAAAGTCATCGACAAACTGTAGTGCTAATCAACGGTGAATATTGGGGGATTCACAATTTACGTGAACGTCAAGATGAATTCTATATAAAACGTTTATATGGTTTAGAACAAGGTACGTATGATTTGATTTCGTTGAGTGACTTTAATGCTGGTTTCTATGAAATTGTAGAAGGAGACCGTGAAGCAATTGACGATTTGATGCTTTACGTACGCACTCATGATCTATCGGATGATGCGCAGATGGATACTATGTATCAATTAATTGACATACCAAATTTCATTGACTACCATGTACTTCAATTATTCGTAGCCAACGAAGATTGGTTGAATTCCAATACCAAGATTTGGCGCGAAAGGAGTGATGATGGAAAATGGCGCTGGTTATTCTTTGATTGTGACAGGTGTTTTTCCGATCTAGATAATGGGCGTATGACCGTATTATTAGGCAATGTACAAGAAACCAGTTGGAGCGATCAAGCTACTGAATTACAGCGTGCCATGTTGCAAAACGAAGCATTTAAGCAACAATTTTACAGTAGATTCATGTGGGCTATGGAAAACGTTTTCACCACTGGAAAAATGTTAAAGTTGATCGAAGAATTCGAAGCGGCTTACGAACCTTTAGCTCTAGAGCATATTTACAGATGGCAAATTCCTAAAGCGTTTTACGCTTGGAATGATAACGTGCAAGACTTAAAAACTTTTGCTGTATACAGACCTCTTGAAGTAATTCAGCAGTTAGAAGCAAATTTTGGATCTCCGTATCGTTTATATCCGAATCCAACACAAAGCCAATTTGCAGTTGAGAAAATTGATGGTAGTGCTGGTCAAGCGCAAATTGCTATTTACAATACGCAAGGAGAACTTATTGACTTAAACGATAACTATTCGTTTAATACACCTATTCAAACATTCGGCTATCCAACTGGCTATTATGTAGTGCGCATTACTACCGGAGAATTGGTATACTCACTTCCGTTAGTTCTTCTTAGATAATGGAATTTTGTATATCAAATTAATTCCTAGAATGGTAGCTTCATCTGGCTCATCGCCAAACGTAGATTCTGCTTCTTCTATTTCGCGCTGATAACGAACAAACGTTTCAAAGTCAAATATTTTCAATAGTCGGGTTTCAACAACAGCCGTTAAACGGTACCTGTTTGGCAAAAACTCAGGAGAAAACGCATGGAATAACTCTCCCGCATAGCTTGTTTTTAACAACTTATTGAACTTCTTGGTAAACCTCACCTTATTTCGTAATAGATACAAGTGATCTTCTCCATCCGCTTCCCATTCAAATTGATAACGTAATCGGTAATCTACTTTCCAATCAGATTTACCCAAATCGGTTTTCAACTTAACGTCTCCCATCACTCTGTGCTCATTATCTTTACGATGAACAACAGAATATCGGTATTTCGCACCGACCTTCATCCAAGGTAAAACACTGTACTCTCCCCCAAACTGTGTTAAGTTCATACGCCACTCTTCTACGTATTCCCTAAATCGAACTTGATCTTCTACACCAAGAGAAATTCGATCACTCACATCGGTTTTAACACCTGCACCAAGCCATAACTCCTGAGCTTGTAAGCAAACTGATAGCGTCACAAATCCTATTAATAATGCGAATTGTTTCATTCTATGCGAAGATAGTGCAAGAAGGTCGGCACAAAAAAAGCCGCAGGCTTCCTACCCCTGCGGCTAATCTATTTCCCTGATGCATTGTCCTTAAACAAATCATGCATAAACGTTCTGAATTATCGGGTAAATAGTTTAAGGCGCATTAACTAAAATGCAGGCGAAAGTTAATACATTACTAGAATGTTACCAATGGACATGTAGTTTAATTTTACCCCATGAGCAAAAAACTAGCACCGTGTCATTATCGCGTAAGTGTAAAAGCCCTCATTCAAGATAACGCTGGACGCGTATTACTTTTTAAAGAACAAAATGGTTGGTGGGAAATCCCAGGAGGCGGATGGGAGCATAATGAACTTATGGTAAATGCGCTGCAAAGAGAAATTGAAGAAGAGTCTAGTTTAAGACTGGCATGGGTAGATGAAAAACCATCTTTTGTATTTCAGGCTAAAAACCCAGAAGGCAATCCAATCATTAACCTAATTATTAAAGCTACCTTAACATCTCACAACTTTACACCAAGCCCAGAATGTCAGGAAATGACTTACTTTTCACCTTCAGAAATGCTACTTTTAGAGGCATTCGATAACGTACATGTTTTTGCTGATTTACTCATCAAAACACAAAATCACACTTCATGAGCGATTACACAATATCTGTAATTGGACGAAAAATCAAAGCACAACGTAAAGAACTGGGGATGACCATCAACGATGTTGCTGCTTCAGCTAATGTATCAAAAGGGTTGGTTTCTAAAATTGAGAATGGACGCACTGTTCCTTCTCTTCCTGTTTTGATCTCATTGTTGAAAGCCCTTCGAGTTAAATTAGATGACTTCTTTAGTGATATCTACTTTGAACCTCCTCAGCAATACATACACATAAAAGCAGCTGATTACAGCGACATAGATAAGGAAGAAGAGTCGGAAGGATTTCGTTATCAATTGATTGGAAGTAAGAGTTTAAAATGCAGCAGTTTTGAATTGGTACTTTTAACCCTTTCCCCAGGAAGCAAACGCGCTCCTGTGATTACAGATGCCTGGGAAGTAAAATTCATGATAAAAGGAAGTGCTACGTACCAGATTGGTGATTCTGAAATCTTGTTAGAAGAAGGTGACAGTTTATTATTCAATGCGCGTGTTCCTCACGTACCTATTAATAATACCAACGAAGATGTAGTAATGCTCGTTGGATACCTATACGATTCCGAATAGAGAAAACGTTTACTTAATGTAAACTTTACATTTAAAAACATTCACATAGTTTACTATTTGTAAACTAACGGTATTTTTGCGCCACAAACTGGTGGCATGAAAAAAATAGCAATTATAGGCGGTGGTACCCTAGGGGCATCTTGCGCCTACTACCTATCTAAACACAACGATTGTGAGGTATACCTCATCGATCGAAATACCATAGGTTCAGGAGCAACTTCGTGGGCAGCTTCATTGTTGACACAGGTAAGAAAAAATCCTGCTACTGTAGCCTTGGTACAAGAAACATACAAAGCAGTAGCCGAACTCGAAAACAACTTGGGCGAATTGGGAGCTAGACGTGTAGGAAGTATGCAAATAGTGTCTTCTGAAAACTCGCTGAACGCTACTAAGAAGTTAGAAGAAATTGGAAAAGAGTTCAACTTGGCAAGTGAATGGCAAAGTCCAGATCAAGTAAAGCAACACATTCCATGGATGAATAAAGACATGGTTTCTGAGGCTTTATTTTACCCTGATGACATGTTCTTAGATGCCCAAGTGTTAGCTAGTTCTTACGCGAAAATTGCTAAGGCTAATGGAGCTACCTTAATGCAATATACTGAGGTTAAAGATATCGTTACGGAAAACAATCGCATCTCTCATTTACTATTAGATAATGGAGATAAACTAGATGTTGACTTCGTAGTTGATGCCGCTGGTGCTTGGTCAAATGTTCTTAGCGAACCTCTTTCTGCACCAGTTCCTTACGCTCCTGTGCGTAGCTTATACTGGATTACCAAAGTAGATGAAACACGCTTCCCCCAAAACCAACCAATGACAGTTATTTCAGATGCACGTGCATATACACGCCCTGAAACTGGTGCTTTATTATTTGGAATTCGTGATTCTGAATCGAAGGCTTTCAGCCCAAAAGATTTACCGAAGGACTTGAATGGATTCCCATACATTACAGATGAGCGTCAATGGGATATCTTACTAGAAGAAGGAAAAGATTTCTTGAAATTCTTCCCTGGATTTGAAGATATTGGTATTGCTCACTACATTGCTGGATTCTCTACCTACACTTCAGATTCTCAATTTATTGTTGGTAGAAGCGAGCAAGTAGAAGGATTGTATTTTGCTACTGGATGTGTAGGTGCTGGAGTTGCCGTTTCTGGTGGATACGGTAGAATTGTAGCAGAACAAATCATGGAACAAGAAACATACATTGATGCCTCACAATTTGCCCCAGATAGAAAAGGCCAGTTTGACCCATATAGCGAAGAGTTTTTAATGGATTGCTCTAACTCTCGTTCGAACAAGAGAGATGGTGGGTGATTAAATTCAGTTAGTTCTCGTAATACTCAAAAGCGCTTTCATATGGAAGCGCTTTTTTTGTGGCTTATGAATACAATAGCATTATTCATTCGAGCCAAAACCGTTAACAAAAAAAGACGTCCCACACATATGTGTGAGACGCCTCCCTGCTATGAAGAAATGGGGTATACCCACTCTACACTTTTACTGTTTCACTAAACGCTTAGTGGTACTAATACCACCAGCATTGATACGTAGGATATACACACCTTTTGATAAGTGCGAAAGGTTAATAGATGCATTTAACAATCCGTTTGAAACAAACTGACCAACATGCACTCGGTTTCCTACCATATTTACTACTTCAACTTCCACGTTTTCGTCACCAGCTGTTAGCATCTGTAGTTGGAATAACCCTTCAGATGGGTTTGGATAAACATTAACCGAACTTGTCCAGTTATATGTTTCAACACCAACTGCTACTGAATCTGTTTTGAACGTTAATGGACCAACCCAAGCACTGTAAATTGGATCACAGTTTCCACGTACATAAACATCATAAGAAGTATTCTTAGATAAGCCTGCCAATTCAACCGGGTTACCTGTAAGTGTTGACTGAAGACCTAACCCAAATGAGAAACCTTCAGGGCCATACTGAACATCCCACTCAGTATTGGTAGAGTTTGAGAAAATCTCAATCCACACAGTATTATGACTTACACTATCAATTGTAATGCTATCAATAGCTTTACAAGGATTATCTGTAGTGAACGTGAATGGTCCAACCCAGTTACTAGAATCTGTTGCGCTACATCTGTCTAACACGTAATAGTCGTACTGAGTAAATAATGTTAAACCAGATAACTGGTAACTTGGAGAAGTTAATCCGTTAACACGTGTTCCTGTTCCAGGAGCAAACCCTGCCGCGCCATGCTCAATATCAAACGTTGCACCGCCACCAGCAGTCCAACTCAAGTTTGCCGAGCTAGAAGTAATATTAGTTGCTGTTAAGTTTGACGATGAAGGACATGAAGGAGCAACAAAATCAGCTAAGATGATTTCTCTTCTTGCACCTACTCCATCTAATTCCATAACATCAGAAGCAGTGTTTGTAACAGCTCCACTTCCTAACCAGTTCAACACACTTGCATCATTACGATTATATAATGTCAAATTAGCCTCATTAGTTACTGCATCTGAGAAGTTACTGTAATCGTACTCAACATTATAGGTAGATGGATTACCATTAGGATCTTGAGACACATAGATACCATAGTATACATCTTGAGCTCCTAAGTCATTAATTCCTGTAGATGAGTTTGGCTCGCTGTCCACTCTGTACAAGTGAATTCCTTTTAATGCACCAGACATATTATCTACTTGTACATTTCCTCTGTTTGTAGAGTTCAAGTTGAGCTGTGCTGAAGAGAAATTATTTGTATGAATGTATACACTCTCATCACCAATTGCTGCACCAGAAACTACCCATGAAGAAGCTCCATCTAAGTTCCCTTGGAATACACCATCAACACCTTGAGGACCAGCATCTGTTACAACAGTATCGCTTCCTTCGTTGAACTTATAATAGTGAGTTAAACCTGTTTCAGTTCCAGTTGCTTTTTTACACATTAAAGATCTGATCTCATCATAGCTACGCGCATAATTCCAGATTTTAACTTCATCAACGGTTGCATCTAAACGGTTGTCCTCATTGTCATCTTTATAAGAACCTACTGCTAACCAACTTTGAGCATACATAATGTTTCCAGAGTGAGCTGTAGAGAATCCTTCTAACTCACCATTCACAATAACTTTTACTGAATCACCATCATACACACCAGCAACATGGTACCACTCACCAATGTTGAAAGTAGTAGAAGTTTCTACGTACTCAAGAGAACCAAAACCATCTGTTGCAATTCCGAATGCGAATTTACCTCCAGCTCGAGTCTCCAAAGACCATCCTCTTTCGAAGCTACCGTTATCTTGTAAGAATGATACCATTGATCTCCAAATCTGGAATTCATCTGCCTTTACCCAAGCTTCAACAGTAATTGTTGATTCACCTAATCCAACAACTGTATGTGTATCTTTTGCTCCTGCATTACCAGTAAAATCTACATAACCTTGACCATCTAAATCAAGTCCCATTCCCGCGCCAATGTTCGAAAAATCAAACAATGTAGTGAAGGAGAATGGTCCAGCCCATGCACTTGCATTTGCTTGATTACAAGTATCCTGCACATAAAACTCATATGTTGTATTAGGCATTAAGTTAGATATAGACAATGGGTTTGATGTAGTATTTGATACTAACGTACCTGTACCTTGAGTAAACCCAGCTGTTCCATATTCAACATTCCAGTTAGCAGAACCACCAGTTGTCCAAGAAAGATCTGCTTGGTTAAATGTAGGTACTGCTCCTAAGTTTGTTGGAACATTACAAGCAGGAGCAACCAATGTTGCAAATGCAAAAGGACCTACCCATGCAGAAGTTCCAACATTAGCACAAGAATCCTGAACATAATACTCATATGAAGTTGAGTGAGTCAAGTTGTTTAATGTGTAAGGATTAGTGTTTACTGCATTCTCAATAGTACCAGCACCTAAAGTAAACCCAACTGGACCATATTGAACGTTCCATAAAGCAGAACCACCAGATGTCCATGATAACTCTACTGATGTAAGAGCTGCGTTTGATGCACTTAATGCTGAAGGCGCATTACAAGAACTAATGAAGTTTCCGAATATGTATTCTGCCTTTGTATCTGCTGTATCAAGATTTGCTATGTCTGCAGCCAAGTCTTTAACAGCGCCAGTATTCACCCAAACAGGCGAGTTATTAGCCAAACGCTCATACATCAACATATTGTTTTCAAAAGCTACACCATTAGGATATGTTGCGTAATTCCAGTTTACATCATATGCATCTGAACCTGTACCACCAGCAGTATAAACCCCAAAGTACGTATCGAAACCATTTAATGAAGTAATACCAGTTGAATCGTTCAAGTTACCATCAACACGATACACATGCACTCCTTCAAATCCAGTGATTGTATCTGCACTGAATGTCCCAAAACCTGTTGATGTTAATGAAACTGATTGACCAGCCCAGTTATTAGTATACATCTGAGTACTTTCATCACCGATTGCTGCACCAGAAACAATCCAAGAAGGAAGTGCAGTTCCTGAATTATTAGCTAATGTGTGAGAAGCATATGTTGGAGCTAAATCTACTACAGTAGCTCCTGTTGCATCATCTAATTGTGTATACACCAATAGTCCTGGTTCTGCACCAGTTAACTTATGACACATAGCTGACTGAATTTCAGACTGAGTACGAACCGTTTTCCAAATTCTTAACTCATCTAAACCTCCCATAAAATTAGTGCCGTATGATCCAGTACCATCTTGACCAACAAACATTCCAAGAGGAGAAGTTGGAATTAACGTTGCAGTTGGATCATGTGTATCAAGAGAACCACTATCTGCTTGTATTCCGTCTACATAAGCAACAACCGAAGGAGTTGCAGAAAAACGATCGAATACAATTGCTACGTGATGCCATTGACCATACATGCTTGATGGATACGTAATGTTATTCAAATCAAAGCGAGAAGCAGTTGGTGTTTTGAAGTTCACTTTTAAAGAACTACTGTTTCTTCTTGCAATAAGCCAACCTGTGTTATTACCGCTACCCCAATCTTTATTAGCAATAATAGCTGGATCACTAGTAATTGTAGGATCAATGTTTAACCAGAATTCAATAGTGAAATCTGAACCGTCAAGAGAGTCTTGTACCGTACTATTCAATTCTAGTCTCGGTTTGTCACCTGAGTTCGTAAAACTCAAGCCGTGTCCTGATCCTTGGGCAATAAGGATCTTCCCGGCCGCCAATAACAGGCAGACGGTTAAGAATAAATTGCGTTTTAGCATGACTTATATAGAATTAGAGATTCCTATTTTGAGAGGGGTGTGGAAAGTGGTACATTACTGTACCACTACACGTTTTTGTAAGCGAGCATCGCTATTGCTAGCCTCAAGGATATAAACACCTTTAGCTAGTGATGATACATTTAATTGAATCATGTACTCTCCAGCAGATTGCTGAGTAAATACAGTATTACCTTTCATATCAGTAATCGCGATAGACACATTTTGGTCGTTCCAAGAACCAATGTTCACATTCAACTCACCTGTTTTAACAGGGTTAGGAAAAACAACCAAATCATCACTAGTTAATTCTTGTCCTGTACTTACGATTCCTCCTTTTTGGTTTTCGTATTTTAATGAATCGTAGTACTCTGAAGTTAACCATGATTTACCATCTAAATCCCATTTAGCTCTCACTTCATCAGCATCTAGAGACGGCAGCAAGTGATCTAAAATGGTTACGGCAATATCAGTTTGCACTGGAGTATTAGCCAATTTAGCTAGATCTACTGGATTACTTGGAATCTGGTAAGAACCTGGATCTCCTCCACCTGAGATTTCTTTTACCTGCATAAAATCTCCACTCGCATACCACCAGATTTGACGTTCTTGATCTGAGTTTCCACCATGACCAGTACCTATACCTCCATGATCTGTACACCCTAAGATCAGCCATTCTTCATTGGCATAATTTGGACGAGCTTTCAATGCTGCTATTACTTCTCCAATTTCAACATCAGCAGTTTGAATGGCATTAATATACTCTGGTACATTTGGGCTAAAACCTCGTGAATGACCTGCAGCATCTGGTTCATCATAGTGAATGAATAAATAATCTATTTCTGGATCTGTTAACTGAATTTTTGCAGCAGCTGTTACTAATCCTTGTCCTAAACCACCTGGATCAATTGAGTAATCCCAACCGTGATTGAAGACGTTTCCTCCTCCACCGTTTTCAACTACATCCATTGGATTCCAAGTAACGATCTGAACAGCTTTCAAGTCTGAACGTACCTCTTTTGCTCTTTTAGCTATAAAAGGCCAGTTATCGAAATCTGCACCTCCATAGCTATTGTTTGTTACTAAGTGCTTGGCTTCCCAAACTCCATTACTCATAGAAGTCCAACTTGGACCTGAAGAAGTAATTCCTAAGTGCCAAGACTCGTAAGTACTTAATCCACTTCTGAATAGTTCATCTAAGTTTGGCGTATTTGCTTGTATTAAGGCATCAGAACGTACACCATCCATTCCGATAAATAGCACTTTAGGTTCTTTTTGTCCATGAACCACCGTGCTTGAACCCAAAAGCAACAATGTGATTGCGCGTAAAACCTGTTTCATAGTTCCAATTATTGAGATTTAAAAAAGTTGATATCTGATTCCTACTAATCCTCTTATTCCGTAATACTCTACTTGTACTGGTCTATCACGTTCTCCGCGATACATTACAAATGGTGTGTTTAACAAGTTGTTAGCTTCTGCGTATGCTTGTAATTTTTCTGTTACCTGATAGCTCACAGATGCATCCATTCCAAGGCTAAGCCCCATGTACATATCGAACTCATTAGAATTATTAAACACTACTGCTTCTCCAGTCTGTGGATCTCTAACAGCAATTAGGTTTAACTCTGCTAAGTATGGATCACGATAGTTTACTGCTACGTTAGCACTCCATTTTTTATCTTCATAGGTTAAGCGAGCATTGAATACGTTAGCCGCCTGTCTTGGAAGAGGTTGCAAATCATCTCTTGAAGGAATCTTCATTCCTGATGCCGTATAGGCATAGTTCAATGAAATTCCTAAGTTTTTAAACTTACCAGGCAAGAAATTCAACTGCTTTTGTAATGTAACTTCTATTCCTCCCACGTGTGCATAAGGTGCATTCTGGAATTCTTTTGCTAAGATTCCTCCTGGTGGTCTAAATGCATTACTTACTCCATTTACATCGGCAGCTTCACTTCTAAATGCTGTATAAATATGATCTGTTACGTATTTATAGAATCCAGTAACTGCAAATAATCCTTTGAATCCGAAATAACGCTGAAAGGAAACATCTACGTTGGTAGAATATGTTGGCTTTAAATCTGGGTTACCGTATAGTGAGTGAAAATGAGTGTAATGCACTTCTGGTTCACCAGGTTTCATTTCATTGAAGTTTGGTCTTCTGAATGATCTCGTAACTGCTGCTCGTACGCTTGATTTCTTGTTGATTTGATAGTTCAAATTCAACATTGGTAAAACCGCTAGGTAATTGCGATCTATATGATCTTCTTCTAACCATGATTCAACAATCACCTGACCTGTTTCCAAATCGAAGTAGCTGGTATCCATAGCTCTATCAGAAGTTATACCCACTTTGGTTTCTTCTAATCGTACACCAAAATTCACTTTTAAATCTTCTAATAGTGTGGTGTTTAACATGGCAAAACCAGTGTATACATCCTCTTCGTATCTGTAATTTGACCCAACAAATTGCTTGTAAGCAGGAGTTGTTTTTGGTCCATATGGTAAATACTGTAGCTTATCAGAATTGTTATTTACCCAGTTTTTCATGTCGTCATCAGACAAAAACAGGCCAGTGTGTTCTTTGTAATGCCCACCTTCTTCATCAAGGAAAGTGCTTTTATGAGGAATGGCATAGAGCTCATTATCATCGTATCGAATAGGGTCTCTATACTTTTGTGGATCGCGCACCCAAGCAGCCAGTCCGTAACTTCTGCTCCCTTCTTTTCTTCGGTATTTCACTCCGGCAGTTAATACTGTAAAGGGTGAAAACTTGTAGCTCACATTCGCCCTAGCTACTATCGGATCACTTTCATACACTTTTCTTAACTCAGAATACGTTCTTTTGTGTGTAAACAGTGTGTCTTCTGGCTTTACCGCAACAATGTTCTCATATCTCGGGTTAAGATTATCTGCTGGGTCTCCATAATCATCAAATGGACTATCGATATCAAGTAGCCTAAATCTTTCAAAGGCATTTTGCTCATCTGTACGGTTACCGTTTTCATCTAAGTACAAGTAATCTTGGAATCGAACTAACTTTTCGTATTCGATTACGTGGTAACCATTTCTATCATCACCATTCCCAAAAGGAGCAGGACCATACCTCCAACCAGAACCATAAGAAGCTAGTTTCCAATCAAGCGACCACTTGTCATCAATTTTGTGATCACCGCCTACATCTACTCCAAATGCATCGTTAATCATGATGTTATAGATGTTCTGCAATACAATAGATTGACCTACTCCAGCAACCCAATTGTACATTGTTTTGCGATTGTACTCTGTATCGTCTTGGCGACCATAGAATCCAAGCACATGGATATTGTTGTTTTTATTGAAATCATATTGAAGCTTACCATGAGCTCCGTATGTAACACGATTTCCATCGTAACGTCTTAGCTCTAAACGTTCAATGTTGTGGTTATCGTTATTGCTGTAGAAAATCTCATAATTATCAGTAGCCCAATTACGCTGATATACCGAACCACCTGCTACAAAACCTAGCTTTTTATCTTTACCAAAACGATCGCCTGCTAATAACGAAGCATTCCATAATGGCGCACCTGCTTTTATATTATAACCATAACCGGCTTGTACCTCTACTTTGCGTTGATCTGGAACAAACTTGGTATAGAAGTTCGCACTACCTCCTATTGCATCTCCTTCAATATCAGGAGATAAGTTCTGGTTATATTCAATGTATTCTATTAAACTTGTAGGTAACACCTCAAAACTTAATGAGCGTCCTACATCTTCTTCGTTTGCTACTGGCAAGCGATCTCCATTTACTAGGGCACTACCCCAATCTGTTGGAGTTCCACGAAACGAAATGTAGCTACCTTCACCTTGATCTGTTTCCATCACAACACCAGGCATACGCTGCAAGGCTTCTGCAGCATTTTTATCCGGTAAACGTTCCATTCCTTTTGCAGAAACTACGTTTGTTAGGCGAGCAGATTCTTGCATCATTTTCAATGCTTTCTCTTCACCTTCGTTCATTTTTTCTTGAACGACCACTTCATTTAACGAAACATTGCTTTGTGATAATTTAATTGGTTTAAGCTTCAGAGATCTATCAGAACTTAGATCAACATTTACAAAACTTGTATCAAATCCAACGAAAGTAATTTGTAAGGTAAAATTGGATCTTGGAAGATCTTCTAGGATAAATTGACCATTTTCGTCTGTAATAGTACCAATGGCTTTATCCTTTACTCTAACTGTTGCAAACGGAACTCCTGCCCCATCGACAATAACACTACCTTCTACTTTACCGTTGTTTTGTCCATATGACAAAACAGCACCACACATACCAATAAGGACTAACAACACCACGCGTATTACAGCGATGTAATTAATAGGCTTGGCTTGAATTGGTTTTTCGATTTTCAACATCTTCTTCTAAACTTTCAACGCCACAAAAGAACGATACTACTTTTTACTATTACTCAACTATTTGTTATCCTAACATTAACATGAGTCAACTTAATTGAATATTAGTAAACAACTCAAAAAACACCTTCTAAAACCATTATCAAAATAGGAAAAAGCAATATCAAAAACCGACCAAAAACATCACTATACACTAAAAATCAACACATTAAAACCAAAAACAAACACTCTAAACATCTCTGTACTTAGTTTCATTTGTAACAGAATCAAGAAAACGATAGTATATAAACAGGAAACTCCACTCTCTAAATGGCATACAACATCACGAGAATGTTAACTTATAGTAACCTGCATAATTTGTTTCATATTAATCAACTTCCTTTGCTAACCTAAAGGAAACAGAATGAACCGAAAGACTCAGGTATTGATTCAAGCCTCCATCGCCTCGTTTGGGGTTTACTTCTGCATGTATGCATTTCGCAAACCGTTTACTGCTGGAACATTTGACATACCTTTTGTAGGGGACTTCTCTTACAAGAGTTTTTTAATTATATGTCAGTCACTTGGATATTTAATATCTAAGCTTATAGGTGTAAAAGTCATTAGCGAGCTAAAAGACAAACATCGGATCCCTATGTTATTAGGGGCTATTGGTATTGCTGAATTGGCCCTTCTTGGTTTTGCTGCAACGCCTGCGCCTTGGAACGGCTTTTTCCTATTTGTAAACGGACTACCACTTGGACTTGTATGGGGAATTGTATTTTCTTACTTAGAAGGAAGAGAACAAACCGAAGCTCTTACTGCTGGGCTAAGCGTAAGTTTCATTATTGCTTCTGGCTTTGTAAAAACTGTTGGCTCATGGCTTATGCTTCATTTTGATGTTTCTGAATTTTGGATGCCTTTTGCAACAGGGTTAGTCTTCTTAATACCGCTGCTAATTTTTAGCTTTTTACTGAATCAAATTCCCGCAAGAAGTAAAGAAGATATTGAAGCCAGAACAGAGCGGGTACCAATGAAGGCTAGAGCGAGAAAGATCTTTACAAAGACTTATTTCTGGGGAATTCTTTGGATGGTGCTCTTATATATGCTGTTAACTATTGCAAGAGATTTTAGAGACTTGTTTGCAGCAGAGCTTTGGATTGAAATGGGCTATGGAAACATCCCTAGCATATTTACCACAAGTGAATTAATCATCACATTAATTCTTCTAGCCAGCATGACTGTTTTGATGTACATCCAAAATAATCGAAAAGCGTACAAAGTAATTCATGGCATTGTAGCTCTTGGGTTGGTTTTAGCTGCTGGTTCAACCATTTTGTTTCAGCTTGACTACATATCAGGATTTGCATGGATGGTTATAGCTGGTACAGGAATCTTCATGGGTTATGTGCCATTCAACACTATTATGTTTGAACGGCTCATTGCACTTATACAACGAAAAAGCAATGTTGGCTTCTTAATTTATATTGCCGATACTACAGGCTATTTTGGTAGCATGGCCCTATTGCTTTATAAAGAGTTTAGTAACCAAACATTGAATTGGACTGAATTCATTACCTTCTTAACATTAGGAGTTGCGCTTGGAGGCCTTATTTTAAATCATATTGCAAAACGCTACTTCTTACAAAAAAGCAAAGCAGTTGCATAAGAACCAAAGTTTAACGCATAAAAAAGGCGATTCAAAAGAATCGCCTTTTCGTTTTCGCCCATATTTAACTAAGCCAATACATTTTGATCTTGAAGAACATTTGGAAGTTCGAGTAAACTACCAATCAAAAGATCATGCTCAGTTTGCAACATTTGTTCTTTAGAATGAGTTCCGTTTGTTAGACCTATTGTCAACAAACAATCTGCAGCCTTACCTGCTTTCATATCAGATGGAGTATCGCCTAGTTTAATTACCCCTTTCGGATTCGTAATATTGAATTGCTCCATTGCTTTGTGAATCATATCTGGAAAAGGTCTACCTCTCTCTACTTCATCACTTGCAATAGACATACTAATAAAAGAACCTGGCTTTCCAATACCATTCTCATCTAACTGATCTAACCATCCCAATTTTTCAAGGATGATATCTGTTACTTTGCGGTAAAATCCTGTAGTAAGAACTGTATGTATATTATTCTCTTTAAAATAGTTGAACACCTCTAGTGCTCCCTCAGTTGGAACTACCAGGTTAGATAAATAGTGTTGTTCTAATATCTTTTTAAACATGTCATAAGAATGAATAACGCGTGCTGCAAACTCATCATGATCCGCACCTAACTCTCGCTTCCAGAAGTATTCAAACACAAATCGCTTTGACCATCCCTGAACAGCAAGAATTTCATCATCAGTTAAATTCAATCCAGTTAATTCACACGCTTGCTTGAAACATTTTTCTACTTCATGTTCATCTCTAACGGTTGTTCC
>DIYR01000049.1 GCA_002429085.1 Flavobacteriales bacterium UBA6049 | reverse complement strand
GAATCTAATTGCGCATTGGAGTTACAGTTCGATGGAACTATTTGAGCTAGTAATACTACGGGAATGGCTAACAGTAGAGAGAGTAATAAGTGTTTCATTTCTAGGGTGTTTCCCCGAAATTACGTTATTCTTGCTCTCTAGGCAAAAAAGTTAGGGTAGAGAACTGATCTTCATTAAATACTTCATTTGCCATGTCTTGTAACTGTTTGGCGGTGATCTTCTCAATATCTTGATAGATAACTTCTAAAGTATCTACCTGGTCAAAAGCTAATAGGCTTTTTCCGAGAGCCATCATTTGGCTAGCTCCGCTTTCCTGCCCGAGTGCAATTTGGCCAATCAACTGTTTCTTAGCCATATGCAACTGTCGCGTTCCTAGAGGTGTTTCGCGAAGCTTTTTGAGTTCTTTAAATATTAACGAGATTGACTTATCTAAGTAATTCGCTTCTGTACCTAAATACACGTTGAAATAACCCGTATCGCTGTATGGAACGTAAGTAGACTCAAGGTTGTATGCAAAACCATATCGCTCACTAATGTTCAAATTCAAACGACTATTCATAGCTGGTCCGCCCAATATGTTATTGAGTAGAATCATAGCTCTACGTTGATCGTTATGATAGGAGTAGGCCGTGTTACCCATGAGTAAGTGAGCTTGGTAGGTATCTTTTTCTACATGGAGTTGTTGTGGAACGTAATTCTGGAAAGGCTCACGTTGTTCAGAAAATGATGTCCATGGAATGGATGACAAATGCTTTTCAACGAGCTTTTTAACCTTATCCAGTGGTAATTGGCCAACAATGCTCAATACCATGTTTTCTGGATGGTAGTAACGTTGTTGAAACTCTATTAAGTGTTGTTGCTTGAATTGTTTCAGGTCATCAGCTGTTCCTAGAATGTTTCTACCAATAGCATGATTCTGAAACAACAAGGTTTCGAAGTCATCAAAAATTTGCTCACTCGGGCTATCCAAATACGCGTGTATTTCATCAATGATGATGAGTTTTTCTTTAGCAATTTCCTTTTCTGGAAAGGTAGAATGGAAGGTAATATCAGTTAACAACTCAAGTGCTCTTTCTAAGTGCTCGTGTAAGCAAGATGCATGAATTACCGTTTCTTCTTTGGTGGTGTAAGCGTTAATTTCTCCACCAACTGCATCTAAACGATTCAGAATATGAAAGGCCTTTCTATTCTGAGTGCCTTTAAACATACAGTGTTCTAGGTAATGAGCTAAACCATTTTCGTTTTCGCGTTCATCTCTACTACCAGCATGTACAAAAAAACCGCAGTGAGCTGCCGGCCCTGCGGTGATTTGATAGATTATACGTAATCCATTCGAAAGAGTAAATGTTTCAAACTCTGCACTCATGATTGCGATTCGTCATTTGTTCGCTTTTTAGGTGGACGTGGTTTTCCAGATCTAGGTTTTTTAGCTTGATCGCCTTCAGAACGTGGTTTGTTTTGTTGAGGTTTCCGCTTATTGTTGAAGTTGCGTTTTTTCTTGCGCTTCTTTTTCCTCGGTTTATTTGGATCGTAAGTTGGGCTCTCTCCAATTTCTTCTGGAGTGAGTTCTTTATCAATTGTGCGTTCTATTAATTGTTCAATATTGTAGAAACGGAACTGCTGCTTATCGTTGATAAAGGTAATTGCAGCTCCACTTTTACCAGCACGAGCAGTTCTACCAATGCGATGAACATAATCGGCAGGATCGTCTGGAATATCGTAATTCACAACATGGCTTAAATCATCTACATCTACTCCACGAGATAGGATATCCGTAGCTACCAATATGTGTATTTGACCAGCTTTGAATTTACGCATTACCTCGTTGCGTTCATCCTGACTCTTACCAGAGTGCATGGCTTTCATGGTCAATTTAAGATCTAATTTTTTGAGTGTGTGATATAAGTCATTTACATCGTTGATACGAGATGCAAAAATGATCATTGACTTAATCTCACTTTCCTTGATTACGTGCTCCAATAGTTTTGGTTTGTTGGTATCATATACCATAAACGCACGTTGATTAATTCCTGCTGCTGGCTTGGCAATCGCCAAGTTTACTTGTAAAGGATCTTTCAAGGTTTTCATAGCCAACTGGCGAATACTTGCCGCCATGGTAGCCGAAAACATTAAGGTTTGTAGGTTCGGGTTTGTAAGCTTTCTATGAATGTTTGTAATGTCGCCAATAAAGCCCATATCTAACATCCTATCAGCTTCATCTAGAACGAATGTATGTATGGTGCTGAGGTCTACGTATCCTAAATTGATGTGCTGTAGTAATCTACCCGGAGTAGCAATAATGATATCAGCTCCTTCTTGTACAGCGGTTTTTTGTTGTACGAAATCACCCGAATTCTGCCCGCCATAAATGGCTTGAGAAGAAAGATCGGTGAAGTAGAGGAGTCCCATCAAATTTTGCTCAATCTGGATGGCTAATTCTCTAGTTGGTGCAATTACAATGCATTGAATGCCTTTACCACGCTGGCGTAGACATTTTTCAACAACTGGTATAAGGAATGCAGCTGTTTTACCCGTTCCTGTTTGGGCACAGCCTAAAATGTCTTTTCCGTTTAAGGCAGCTGGAATAACTTGACTTTGAATTGGAGTTGCGTTCGCAAAGCCATAAGCGTCAAGCCCTTCGTGGAGTTCGCTTGAAAGTGGTAAACTCGAAAAAGCTACTTGTTCTGTTTCTGTCATAATTGAGCAGCAAAATACGGCTTTTAGTGGGTGTTGAGGTAGAAGTGTGATAAAGAGTCTTGTCTATAGAGATGGTTACATTAGGGTATGTTTGTTTTTACCCATCGATTTCCCATTGTTCGATATCTTCTACAGGTTGAGGAAGTCGTCCTTTCAACCACTTCATTAAAGTTCCAGGTCTAAAGTTCTTGTCTTTAGTTTCTATCACCCAATTTAAATAGTCTGCTGGTCCACCATTCAAGTATGGTGCAGGTGAAACTGGATAAAAAACAGTAGGGAGTCTTTCTTTTATTGAAAGGTAATTGATAACGCAACCAAGCTCTTGAACTGTGTGCCAAGCTAAAGGATGGTTTATATCAATTGTAAACTTAACCCACCACAGTCCTTGTGAGTCTGTACCAGTAGCAATGGATTCTTCAATCGCTGGCACTTTGTCTAAATAATCAGTTAGAGTTGTAAATGCTCTTTCGTCCATTTTCTTTCATTCTGGCTCTAGGAAGTTTTCAGGACATAAGATTTTATTCGCGATAAAGGATGTAGTTTTCGTACCAAAGCACGATATCACTATTGCCTTTGGAATGTGATATAATCTTGTAACCATCATTCAGGTACTTCTTTAACTCTTCGTGGATGAGCCTTTGATTTTTACTATTTTCTTTGAGATATACTTTTTTGTATCCCTCTAATTCAATTAATCTGTAAGTTCCATCTGGTTCGGTGATGTGTATCACAGGTTCAATTCCACCAGAGTAACCTTTGCGATACTCCAATGTTCGTATGATAACTAAATCTCCAGATTGTGATTCTTGCCCGAAGCTTGAAAAGCTAATGCAAAAGCAAAGCAATACGGCTAAAAAAACAGGTTTCATTTTTTCGTTCTTAATTACATAAAACTATCAGAGCTTTTAAAGTACGGTTTTTTTGAGTACCATTTCTGTGTAGTTAAGAAAGGAGTGATGAAAGAAGAGTATTTGTTAGAAATAATTAAATTTTTTTCTTTACCTATCAAGTTGTTGGTATTTGGATTTTAATGTTATTGTCGCTAACGGTCTGTGTATGGTGTTATAGCACCTTGGAAGGGTGCTATATGCTATATGTTTTGTTGTTTAGTTTTCTTTATCAATACTATTGTAAGTAGTGCAACTACTACCATTATTATCCAGTAATAATGAGTGTTGGATGAGTCTACTTTATACCAGGTATGTGAATGAAACACATCTTTTTCATTCACTAGTCTTAAGAATTTCTCATCGTTTAGGTTTGCCAGATAATTCTGGATATAGAATTTTCCTCTGTCTTCTTTTTGAGGCTCGAGTTCATATCTTTCAATGAACTCTACACTTGGGTTTGTGGTATCCCTTACTTCAAAAGCGAGCGTTTTAAAATTGATGTCATTATTAATCAACTTCACCTGATTAATTGAGTAAAGTCCAGGCAGCCTTTCAATGTTGAGGTAATAGGTGTCGTTAATGAATTTTACTTTGAATTTGGAAGTGTCTTCAAACGCTCCGAAATACAATTCATTTTTAAAATCAAAACCAACTCCGACTCTTTCCTGCTCTGAACTTAAGGTGTCATCTAATTCAAATTTTAGAACGGATTGTCCCGTTTTTGCATAAATCAAATTGTTATCGAACCACGCTGTATCGATATTGGGCAGGTTTCTGCTCTCGAGATACAGGCTGTCTATAAATGCGCATCGCTTATTGTAAACAACAACTTCATGGTCAGATTTACGATCTACTCGATGCAAGTCGGCCGAAAACGAATTTTCGGTGTAATAAATAGAAAGATAACTCCCATCTAACTCCTTTGGACATTCTGTTATATCAGTAGCTTTAATAGGCATCGGACTGTCAAATAGAATTTTCTTACAGCCCACCAGAACAACAAGAAGCAAAACGAAACTTAAATTACTTTTTAATTTCATTTTAATCAAGGATAACTAGGTAATAAGAGTACAAAAAGTAATCTTAACCTTATTG
>DIYR01000132.1 GCA_002429085.1 Flavobacteriales bacterium UBA6049 | reverse complement strand
GAACTAACTGTTTGGGCTACAAACCCTTTCTGATAAAGGGATACAGCCTACTGCATCACATTGCCTTAACGTTTAGATAAAAAAGAAAAAAAGGGTATTGCAGGTTTAAAAAAGGCGATTACATTTGCAGCGGAGAGTTGGCAGAGTGGTCGAATGCGGTGGTCTTGAAAACAAGCGTGCCGAAAGGTACCGAGAGTTCGAATCTCTCACTCTCCGCATCAAAAATTAAAGCCTGTATCATTTGATACAGGCTTTTTTTATGCATTGAAATTCTTAGATATTAACTAACCGTTGAAGCTGATAATTATTCCAAATCAAAGAATCCTGATTTACTATATCTCTGAATGAGAAATTCCTTTGAATACGAATTCTATTTAAGCATCTTATTCTTGGTCAAAGAAAGAGGTTAGCTACAACCTCTACACCCACTGCATCCACTACACCCGTTACAACCTGTTGATGTACTGTCACTATCACTCCATCCAAAATCATCCGAATTAAAAGGACTCCAAGAAGTATCGTTAGATTCATAATGTTCATCAAACCCTTCGATGAAAAATGCATTCATAATACTTAAGAGAAGGAAATTAGAAGTATCGTGAAGGTAAGAATCTGAAGATGGAATCAGCTTCTTCTTTTTTTCAGGAAGATGATGTTCAATCTCCTTCAAGGATTCTAGATCAATATTGCTTGAAAGAAAAATATGAGCTCCTATTTTATCATAAAGATCAGCTAGTTCCTTTGGACTATTTCTTTCGAGCTCAGGAATAATGCTATTTAACTCTTCAATGTAAGACTTCAAGTCACGTTGAGCTTGTTTTCCTTTACTGTTTAGACGAACGAGGCCAATAAATTTGTGAAAGAGACCAGATTTAAAGTGAGTTTTCCAAAAAGCTGTTCCTAGAATGTATTTTCGGTAGAAATTCCAATTGCTTTTGGCTTCTTCAGCGATAGATGTAATGAAATGGACAAGTAATACTTGAATATCCTTTTTTCTATTGAAGATATCTAGCACGAGTGCTTCATGAGGAGCTTGTTGGTACGATTGAAACTGACTTCCGACTCGTACATATTTTTGAACTCTTTCATTTTGGGTACCTTTAATTGGTTTAGATACTTCAACAATGGTTAGCACTTTTTTCAAAATGAGGTCGCAAACTGTTAGGCGTATCATTTCCTTTCCATTTATGGAAGGTGCAGTTATGAGCATTTTAGCTTCAGCAGGAGTGAGGGTGCTTAGTAATTCCATAATGACTTAAAAAGATTGAATTTAGGGATTACCCAATGTGAATGTAGGTTAACTCTTGTAAATCGGATGTTTCCAAACCTAATTTGACTTGAAGGCCAAATGTCTTCTGGTGGATCAGAGTTAAATGTCTTTTTATAGAGGGTCTTGGTTTGTTCATAAAGTTCATGATACTTGATTTTCTCTTGTTCACCGCCTTTCGTTGGTCCATGATGAATTTCAAGCCCCAATGTTTCTCTACACCAATCTATCCAATAAGACTTAGTATAAAGCAAATGTAAATGCCATACTTGATCTACTTGGTCAGATGGTGTGAGTGGATTAGTAGAAATACATATCAAGAAAATGAATCTTTTGTATTCTTCAATTGTTCTTAAACAATAGGCAATAGACCATGAATTTTCCCTTGCTAAACGATTTGTAAAGCTAAATTGAGAATCAGCATCGTCCATGTCGAAGGATTTAATCTCTTTCCAAAGAGACTGCTGCTCTGGAAGAAAATTAGATTCGAAATTATTGCTGTTAATCATTTACTGCTAATGGTGTTTAAAATGGGATGCTATATGACTTTAGTTTTTGAAGTAATTATGATCAATAAAAAAGATTGATGCTAACCTAACATTAATAATGTCACATCGTGCTTCATTTTTCAAATTCGTTGAGAAAATGTTGAATGATATTGATTCCTGGATCCACTAAAGGAGGACTAGAGTTTACACTGAATTCTGTAGCTGTGGTTAGCCATGACTTTTTGAAAAAATGTTTCATCTGTTTGTAGAAGGTTTGTGGAATGTAAAAATCTAAGTTTTCATTCTCAAGTTGTATGGTAAGTTTAGCATCATAAACAATCTTATTCACGTAATTAAGGAATCTCTTTACACGTATTTGAATTCTTCTTGAGTCAAATAGTATTCCTGTAATCTCATATTGCTTAAGCGCTAATGAATAGAGTTCCTCTTTTACCTTATATCTAACTACTAATCCTTCTGGAAACAATTCGAAATTTGCATAAACTAAGTCTTTTGAAGGAGACAACTCTAAAGGAAGAATAGAAGTATTGAGTATTGCAGCTTTGCCAGCACCAACTCCCATTAATGCTAACTTTTGAGTTAAAGAAAAGTTGTTTCCAATAAATCGTTGGAGTTGATGTGTTGGAAATTCACCCTTTATCTGCTTCATGAGTTATACTCTTTTTCAAACTCATTTGGAATTACTGTTTAACAACAGTGATTTTTTCCTCTCTTAAACTATATCCTTGAGGAATGTTTTCAAACAATGAAGTATCTAGATTGTATTCTCCATTTTTTGAGATGGTTACGTTAAATGACTGTGTGTAAACCTCTTTATGTATACCATTTGAATACGATATATTCCTAGTAAAGGACTTCTTGGTAGCACTTATGTTTTTGTGCTCTACAAATGATAATTCTTCGATGTCAGTTGAAGAACAAGAAAACTCTATTACAAAAGATTCACCAACGCTTATCTCTTTGGGCATTGTAATAAGTATTTCGCCTTTGGTAATGTGATTTTTAATGGTGAGCGTAAGAGCATTTGACTTTAGTGTTTTACCATTTAAATCAATGCTAATGGGCTTTATCTTTAGTTTGCCTGTTTCTGTTGGGACGAGAGTAAAACTGTGAATTAACAAATTATCTGATGCTATTTCTGCTCCTTTTACTTCTGGGATAAGAGATTGGTTCAAATCAACTACCTTAAGTTGTAACGAAATTGTTTCACCAACAGCATATTTACTGTAAGGCGAAAGACTTTCAAGGATCAACTCCTGTGCGAATGTTAAGAATGAGATACCTACGAAGAATAAAGTACTAATTGCTGTTTTCATTAAAATAGAATTCAAAATGTAAAAGAAAGAAATTCGAGACAAATTCTACTTTCAATTTTTAAACTATCGAAACAGCTTATTCTACTTGATTTTAATTATAGTGACTTAGCATCCTTTAAAAAACAATGGATGGTGTGACCTAGATATACCTTCTCAACCTTACTTTTTGAAGTCGTTTGACTATAGCGTACGAAGAACATCACTGATTTCTAGCTCTTTTGTACCCCCAGGGCCAATTTCAATTAGTGTACTAGAACTGTAAACATCTCCGGAGCTTGGAATGTAGTCACCATCCTTATCTACCACACAAGTGATATAGTACTTTCCAGGGTGTAAATAGTAAAATGTGAATGCACTTTCATCTTTATGAATTTCTGGGAATAGAACAACTGTATTCATAGATTCTTCTGAGATGTATCCGTATTCAGACTCCATTGTTCCATCAGCTTTTGTTAATGGAAGTCTGGAGAAGTACACACTAACACTTTCTCCCTTACTCAAATCATTGCGAGTCAAGCTCAATTTTAGTGTTGCAACGTTCTTATAGTCTGCTAACTGAATAGGGTCGTTAGCTAACTTACCCAGTTGTACATAATCTGTAGTTGTTTTGGTTTGCATAATATAGCTGGCAGAAGTGACCAATGGATATTCAGAACCCCAGTTTGCTGTGGGCATTCCGTTAGGGAAGCTTTTAACTACTTTTTTACTCGGATACCCCAATTGTTTGGCAGCATTTGCGGCCAAATCATTGTGTATTCTTTTTCCTTTGAATTCAACATGTTTAGAGGCTCTTTTAGATCCTAATTTGCTGGTATGGGCTAAGAGTGTCATTTCATTGTTTTTAAAAGAAACCATTACATACATGATCTCTTTTCCGCCATAGGCATCCTCAAAGAAATACTCACCGTTAGACACATCTGTTAATACGAAATAACTAGTTCTATAAATACCACTCAGAATGCCTCCGTTACGTAACATGATAGTTTTAACACCTTTATATTCTGCTATAAAGAAGGTATTGAACAGATTTCCCATAGAACCACCCTCGAATAAACCATGAACTTGTGAACTATCAATAGCTCTAAAGTCAAAGGCAAACCAAGGCATGTCTTGCCCCAATAGAAACATAGACCCAATCCAGTGACCTTGAATTTGCTCAAAAAACTCAAATCCTTCCTTATCAATATCTACAGCAGTTAAGCTAGGAGGGGTAAAGATGTACTCAATGTTCTGAGGGGAACTGGTAGTGGGATTATTCTTACTGTCAAGAGCGAAATTATTTTCGGTCCATTTCTGAATAGCGAGCCTTTCGTTTTTACTCATCAATCCGTCAGTTGGCATTGGATGCTCTCTATTGTTAATTCTATTGAGAAGCCCTCGTTCTTTAATGGCTGTGATCAAATTTTCGTATCCCTCTAGTTGCAAGTTGGCTGTTGGGTGCTTTCCAGAGTGACAGGTAAGACAATTATTAGAGATAATACGTTTTACATGAGCGTTGTATGAAACATCTGAGTTATTGGCAATATCCTCTAAACTTGATGTGGTTGATTCCAGAGTAGTACACCCAATGTAAAAGAATACACTTATTAAAAATGCTGCCCAATACTTATTCATGTCAATTAATTTGATGCGAAAGAACTAAGTACAATTCATTATTGCTTTGACTTAAATCAAAATATAAGACACTCAATACATACACTATCCATTTTCAGGCTAAGAATGCACTTTTTGATATAGGTCAAAACAATCCATTTTACCTCAAAATAGTTTTGTCTCCTCATTCATTCATCATGAGAGTCATTCTATCGTTAATAGCATTCATAAGCACAGCATGTACCCCGTTGGGTAATGAAATAGTAGGGGACTGGAAAGTTGACTCTGACTTTTATAATGCCAATTATAGAATTGCGAGTGAAGAAGGAAAACTAACAACCAAGGTACTGTATTATAATGATGGTACGACTAGGTATCAATATGATGGTACCCAATCAAAATACATATTTCACGATTTACAAGAGGAAGGAGATGTGTATACAGATGGGAGTACTGGAGCAACTACTTCCAATAAGAACAAGCAGAACACTAAGCTAGAGCTCATTCACCCAGATACTCTTCTGATTTCATCTTACATACTTCAACAACAAGTAACCGAAAAATGGATTCGATATGAAATTGAATAGACTACAATCTGCACTGGTGATTGGTGCGGTTATATCATTAGCTGCATGTGAGAAAGACGTGCACAATATTGCTGATACACCTACAGGTCCGACAGAAACCTTACCAGTTTTTAGGGAGGTAATTCCCACAGATATCAACCAAGATGGTTTTGATTTTATGGAAAAAATGCAAGGTCAATGGGTTGGTAAGAATCGAGTTATTGCTGATGACTATGAATGGTTTTCATTTGATTATAGAGCAATTAGTGCTTCGCATGTGCACGGAATCTTTGAGGGGGGAACAATGGGAAATCTACTCACTTCATTTTTTGTAACAGATTTTAAGGATACCAGAACCATTATGGCTAGAAATGGTGGTGTACTAAATGGTATTTATCGCTCTAGCTACTTTGTATTAGATAGTGTAAGTACTGATGGATCAGGAAAATATTACCGCTTTGTAGATGCAGTAGGAGGCATAGGAGTAATGTCTATGGAGTTGAAGTTTAACGGAGACAGTTTGTATTTTAATGCATACACAAGTAAGCTAGGGAATGTGGTGCCACCAACAAGGCATATGACCTTTAAAGCCCAAAAGAACATTTCATATTTAGCTGAAACTGTAGCCCAAGAACTTAACTATCCTCAGAATATTCCAGCTTGGGATTTTTCGGATGGGTTCAATGAAACAGACCTTTACGTAGAGCAGGGAAATGATAAAGCGAAATCAGCTACTTTTTTATCTCAAGTACCAGGAATTGATGATGTAATTACACTAGGTCAAATTGCGGCAGATCCTTTTCGAGTAGAAGATCATCCTACATTATCCTTTTTGAATGTTGCTTTACAGAAAAACGATACTGTAACAGGTAAAACTGCTTTTGTATATCTATCAGAAAGTCCTTTAACTGATGAATGGGGGGCTATTCAATGGACAGATGAAGCAGCATTTAATTCTGTGCTGAAGTTTCCTGAAATAATAGCTGAATCAGATGAATTCCTTTTTACTTACCTGCATCCTGGTGATTACTATGTAAATGTAGTGATGGATCAAAATCAGGATGGATTCATTTCTCCTGGAGACGTTACTAGCATTAGTCAATTGGTAACAGTTACTCCTGAAGACTTAACAGAGATCACTATTTCTAACATTTCAATTCAGAACTAAATGAAAGTAAGCATAAAGTTATATGCAGGTGCATTGTTGATGATAGTTTCATCTTCTTGTACAAAGGCGGTAATAGATGAGGATATCAATCCTGATGGCGTACCTACTGATATTACTTACAATCCAGAGGTAGCAAACATCATGTTCAATAATTGTACAACATGCCATGGGGGAGCTGCTCCAAGTGCGGGTCTATCTCTAACAACTTATCAAGATGTTAGGTTTTCTGCTGAAAATGGAAATCTGATTGACAGAATGAATGATGCTGGAAGACCAATGCCTCCAAATGGTTTATTACCAGCTGAAGAACGAATCAAAATTGATAATTGGGCATCTAACGGATTTCCTGAAAACAAATAGTATGAAGAAAGTAATATTATTTATAGTACTGCTAACATGTAGTGGCTTACATGCTCAAAAATTCATTACCAAAACTGGTGAAACTCACTTTAAAGCCTCTGTGGAAGCTTTTGAACCAGTAGAAGCAATCAATAAGAACACAACCGCCATTCTAAATGCGGTTAATGGTGATGTAGCTGCATTGATCTTCATTAGATCTTTTCATTTTGAAATAGCCTTGATGGAAGAACACTTTAATGAGAACTACATGGATTCGGATAAGCATCCAAAAGCAACGTTTAAAGGGAGCTTGTCTGAATTTGAATTAGATAAACTGTTAAAACAAGAGCAGTCTTATCCACTCTCAGGAACTCTTACCATTAAAGGAATAGAAAGACAAATAGCTACTACGGCCATTCTGTTAAAGAAAGATGATATGATAGAAGTGAAGGCTCAATTCGAGGTGAAACCAGAAGATTTTGAGATAGAAATACCAAAACTGGTAAGAGAAAAAATTGCCAAGTCAATAATAGTCACCCTGAAATACGAGCTTCATGCAAAAATCTAGTAGAATAGCCATTGTGGTATTAGTACTTGGGATTCTTGTTTTCATACCATTTCAAATGTTGTATCACGAACATGATAAAACAGAGGATTTAAAACCAGATTTTGAAGGAAGTACTCTAGAGTTGGCCGATTTGATTCTTCATACTTCAGGTTCTTATTCAAACAGAATTGTAGAGATATCAGGTCAGTTAACATATTCCGATGCTTCAGTTATTACGTTAGACCATCGATTCATATGCCTCATGGACAGTAATTCGGTACTCTCAAAGAAAATGAAGAATGTAACCATAAAAGGAAGGTATGTTGGTTACGATGATCTATTGGATGAGTTCAAACTGGACAATTGTTTAATCATTACATCAAACTAACATGAAACAAGTACTATTATTCTCATATCTAATTTTTTCAGCGAGCTTTTTAGCAATGAGTCAAGACTCTCTCCTTGATGAACTGGAAGAAGGTACAGAAGAGGAGTTATTCAATTACCCAGCCTTTAAAGCAATGAAACA
>DIYR01000174.1 GCA_002429085.1 Flavobacteriales bacterium UBA6049 | reverse complement strand
GTGATATAGCTGGTGCTTCTTCAACAAACACTATAACATTCCAAAGTGCTTCTGGAGATACTGCATTGTGTATTGTTGAATATACATCTCAAGGAAACGGTAACCTTACCTACGATGGAGTTGTAAGATTCGATGCAGGAGCGTCAAATGTTCATTTCAAGAATATCCAGTTCTATAATCCTTCTACATCTACTACTTATGCTACAGTAGTATCTGTAAATGGTGACGCAAGTGATTTGAGCTTTGAAGGATGTCGATTTGTGAATGATCAGCAAAGTTCAACTTCTACAAATGCTTCTCTAGTTTATAAAAACGGTGCAAAAGCGACTAATGTTGTTTTCGAAGAAAACTCATTTATTAAAGGGTCTCATGGTGTGTATTGGTATGGATCTACTCAAAATTATGATGAAGGGTTAGAGTTACTCGGTAATGAGTTTACAGATCAATATTATAGAGGAACATACATCTTCTATCAGGACAACATTGAAATCATTGGAAACGTTGTTACATCTAATGCGACTTACAATTTTGGACGTGGTTTCAGATTAAGTAACTTAACTGGAGATGTTAAGGTAAAAGACAATCATATTTACCAACAAGCTGGTAGTTCATGGCCTGCATATGGTATTTACTCCTTTAACTGGACTGGTGATTTTAATTCTCCAGCAGATGTTTCTGGTAATGTGATAAGCATGCCAAATGGTGGTACTTATGGTGTTTATTTCAGCAATTCGTTATTTGTGAATTTTGCGAATAATAGTGTATTGTTTGAAGATGCGAGTACTTCTGATGAAGCTATTTATTTCACAAATGGTGCTGCTAACCAATTCTTTAACAATGCTGTTGAAGTAGGAGGTAATGCATTAACAATGTTTGTTTCTGGTTCTGCAATAGCATTTTCAGATAACAATGCTTTCACAGGAAACACAGGATTTACATGGAGTGGTAGCCACGCTGATTTGGCATCACTAGTTGCAGCTACTCAAATGGATAGTAACTCAGCTTGGTTAACTGCTGGGATTTTTGCTGACTCAATGACACTTCGTGTGTGTAACGACACACTAGATGGTACGGGTGTGGATAATCCTAATTACATGATGGATCTTCAAGGTGATCCAACTATCATGGGAGCTTATGATATCGGAGCAGATCAGTTTGCTACAGCTATGAGCTTTGATGCGGGAGATACTATTGGCATCTGTCCAGGTGGTACAGCTACTTTAGAGGCTTGGTATTTCGATACAATTGTTTGGAATAGTACAGATACTGGTAACACATATCAAACTTCATTGCCAGGTGCAGTAACTGTTGTTGGAATGGGGCTTTGTGGTCCAGCTTACGATACGGTTGTTGTAGCACCAGCTCCAGAAGTTGATTTGCCAGCTTCAAGTATCATCTGTTCTGATTCTAGCGGTGTAATTGATGCTGGAATTTCAGGAGCTTCTTATGCTTGGAGTACTGGTGAAACTACTCAATCAATTACTGTCACTTCAGGTGGTTCATATTCAGTTACAGTTACTAGCCCTGAGGGATGTGTTTCTGATGATATGACTTCTGCATCGATAAGTACTCCGGTTGACTTAGATGATTCTACTCCATTATGTGGATCTACTTCTGCTACAATTGATGCAGGTATATCTGGTGGAACATATGATTGGTCAACAGGAGAGTCTACTCAATCAATTACAGTTACAACTACTGGTATCGTTTCTGTAACAGTAACAGATGCTGATGGATGTATTTCTTCTGATGATATTGACGTAGTTGATGTACCATTCCCTACAGCAGATTTCACTAGTAATTCACTTCAATACGGAGTTGAGTTCTTTAATGGATCTACTGGTGCAACTGATTATCTATGGGATTTCGGAGATGGAAACACAAGTACAGATGAAAACCCAACACACATTTATAATTGGACAAATGATAGTGCAGCATCATATACAGTTGTATTGATCGCGTCTAATGATTGTGGAACTGATACGGTAAGTTACGAAGTACTAGCTGGATCAGAAGTTGGATTCGAAGAACTTGAAAACGGTGTAGGATACTCTCTATATCCAGTTCCTGCTCAAACAATGTTGAACTTGAAGTTAGACAATGTCAATTCAAATACGTTGAAATATCAAGTGTTTGATGTTCAGGGGAAAGTTGTTGCTCAAAGAAATGTAGGTGAAATTAACGGAACCTTTATTGAGCAAATAAATGTTGAAAGTTTTGCTCCAGGAATCTACATGTTACAAATGACGGTAGATCAGGAAGTTGAAACTGTACGTTTTGTCGTGAAGTAAACGATTTAGTACATAAAATCATTCTAATGAAGGGCTGGTGTTTAAACACCAGCCCTTTTTTTATTAATTTCCCGCCAACTAATTGAAAATTTCTTTATCAAATCGTCACATTATGAGAAAAAACTACTCTCGTTTGGGAGCTGCTTTGCAGTGGTCTCCTAAGCAAATGTTGTCTGGTGCATTATTGACAGCCATGGTGCTTCTGTCAAGCATAGGTATCAGTCAAACAATTACTGTCGGAACTGGAACTGTTACTAATGGAGCGTCAGGTTATCCTACCCCTTATGGTAACTGGTATTGGGGAGCTAGAGCTCAGTACTTATACAGAGCTGCAGATTTACAAGCCGCTGGAGCTACAGCCGGTTTAATCAATAATTTAGCGTTTAATGTTACTACAATCAACTCTGGTGTAGCGCTGGAAGATTATGTAGTTTACATTAAAAACACTACTACGAATGACCTAAATGCTGCTTGGGAAACAGGATTGACTCAAGTTTTCGGTCCTTTAGATTATACTCCTGCAACAGGGTGGAATCAGCATGCATTCACTGCTCCGTTTTTCTGGGATGGAACTTCAAATATTGTAGTAGAGGTTTGTTTTAACAATACTGGATTTACAGATAATGAATCGGTAGAACAAACGGGTGGTTTACCAGCGGGTAGTTCAAGAACATTTAGACAAGATGCTGCTGGAGTTTGTGGAAACACGTCAGTAACAACTTTTATTGATGACACGCAAAGACCAAACATTCAGTTCAACTTCTTACCTCCATTTGCAAACGATGCTGGAGTTTCAAGTGTTGAAAGTCCAAAGCCATTTGAATGTACAACATCAAATGTATTTGCTATCAAGTTAATGAATGGTGGATCGGATACATTGACATCTGCTACTGTTAACTGGTCAGTGAATGGTACTGCACAGGCTCCTTTCCTTTGGAGTGGGGCTATTGATCCTTATGCAATTGGAGATTCTACTTTCATTGGAAACTTCACATTTACTCCTGGTGATATCATTGAGGTGTATACAACAATGCCGAATAATGTTCCTGATAGTGCGGCATTTAATGATACTATTACTTACATAGTTCCTGAAACTGCTATGAATGGTGTTTATACAGTTGACGCTGCAGGTGTAGGGGCAAATAACTTCTTATCAGTAGGAGATGCTGCAACGGCTATATCTACTAGAGGTGTTTGTGGTCCAATCACTGTAAATATTGCTGATGGAGTTTATACGGACTCATTAGTTTTAGAAAATGTATCAGGTGTTTCTGCTGTAAATACGATTCTTTTTCAATCGACAAACGGAGATTCTTCTTTAGTTACAATTGAAAATGCGCCTACAACAAATGGTTATGGTACAGTTACAATTGATGGAGTTTCTCATGTTACCCTTTTAGATATTACAGTAATTAATCCAAATTCATCTAATGATGCGGTTGCATTATGGGTAAAAGGACAGGTTTCTGATTTAACCGTTGAAAGATCTCATTTTGAAAATAACATTTCAACTACTAATTTCTTCAATACACAATCAGTAGTCTATAAGGATGGAACTAAAACTGAAAATGTGTTGTTTAATGAGTGTAGCTTCGAAAATGGAGAAGATGGGTTATTCTGGGATGGAGATAACAACAACTATGATTTCGGAACAACTGTAACCAATTGTGTATTTATTAACCAGGAAGATGGTGCTATTGATATGGCGAACCAAGAGAACGCTGTAATATCTAACAACATAATGTCTTCTACGAATACAAGTGGATTCTTTACGAATGGTTTAGACTTGGATAATTTTAACGGTGATAATGTTAAAATAACACATAATACAATTTTCCAAGATTCTACTTCAGATTGGCCTACTGAGGGTATCTCTTTATTCAACGTTAACGGTGAACTAGGAAATTCTGCTGACGTTAGTGGAAACGTTGTAAGTATGCCAAACGATGGTGAGAATGCAATAACTATGAATAACTCAATTTTTGTAGATCTTGCTAACAACAGTTTATTCTTAAACTCATCTTCATCATTTGCTGCTACTTTAGAAGTTGGAAATGGTGCAGCGAATTTTATGTACAATAACGCTATCCAAGCTGCAGGTTCCGCAATTGCTATTGATGTATCTGGAGCTCCATTCGCTATTTCTGACAACAATGCTTATGCAAGTGAGGCAGCAATCGCAACTTGGCAAGGTACTCATACAACGTTGGCAGATATGCAAACTGCAACAGGAACAGATTCTAATTCTGTTGAGCTAATGGGCTTCATGTTTAATGATTCTCTTTCTTTAAGAACGTGTAATGATACATTAGACGGAGCAGGTGCTCAACCAATGTTCTTTATGACAGATCTTCAGGGAGATCCAGTTGATCCAAATGGTGCAGATATAGGTGCAGATCAATTTGCTACGGTTATGAGCTTTGATGCAGGAGATACTGTTGGTATCTGCCCTGGTGGAAGTGCTACGTTAGAGGCTTGGTATTTTGATACAATTGTGTGGAATAACACAGACACAGGTAATGTATTCCAAACTACCATTCCAGGTAATGTTGTTGTAAGAGGTATGGGATTATGTGCTACAGCATTTGATACTGTTTTTGTACAACCAGCTGTTTCTGTTGATCTACCAACAAACTCTGTAGTTTGTATAGGTGGTGCAGCTACTATTGATGCTGGAGTTTCAAACGCTACATATGTATGGAGTACAGGAGAAACTACACAGACAATTAGTGTTATTACTCCAGGAGCGTACACTGTTACTGTTACCGATCAAGATGGTTGTGTTTCTGATGATCAAACAGATGTTGAATTCAATGTTCCTGTTGATTTAGGTAGCGAAGAAGTTATGTGTGGTGGTCAAGCAATTACTATTGATGCTGGAATTACTGGTGGAACATACAACTGGTCAACTGGCGATAATAGTCAAACTACAAGTGTTTCTTCTCCAGGAGTGGTTACTGTTACTGTAACTGATGCAAATGGATGTGTGTCTTCTGATGATGTTGATGTAGTAGACGTACCATTCCCAGTTGCAGACTTTACAAGTTATTCATCAAACTACTCTGCTGCGTTTACAAACGCATCAACTGGTGGAACTTCTTTTGCTTGGAATTTTGGAGATGGTTCAACTTCTACTGATGAGAGCCCAACCCACATTTATAATTGGACTAATGATAGTGCAGTTACTTACACTGTAACGTTAGTTGTAACCAATGCTTGTGGTGTAGATTCAACTTCAAATGATGTAGTTGTTGGTTCTGCAGTTGGTTTCGAAGAATTGGCAAGTGGAGCTGTTTATTCAGTATATCCTAACCCAGCTAAAAGTGTACTGAACATTAAAGTAGATCAAGCAAACGCAAGCGAGTTTAGCTTTGAATTAATGGATGTTCAAGGAAAAGTTGTTGCTCAACGCAACGCTGGTGAAATCAATGGTTTATTCATCGAGCAAGTTGATATAGCAAAACTTTCAACAGGTATTTATCTATTGAAAGTTCAAGTAGGGAATGATGTTGCAGTTAGCCAAGTAGTGGTTAAGTAAGCTTCATTAACTGATAAATTGAGCCTCGTTTCTTTTGAAACGGGGCTTTTTTATGCGTTGTTGTAGAATAATCTATTGACCTATTACTCTCAAGCTATTTTATAGCAGGTGTTTTGCGCAGAGCGAAAAATGTATCGAACAGTAGATTCTATTATAATTAGCTCTTTATTCTCGCTATAGATCCCCAATGCTTTAGAACCTACTCTAATTGACAGGTACAGGATAATTAACCTAAAACCTGTACTCCTACATCAGGGCGTATAGCTCTCCGTTTTTATTAAAAGAGATGGGAATAAAAAAAGCCCTGACTGATATGTCAAGGCCTTTTCTGGAAATATATTATACTCTTACTTCTTTCTAATGTGAACTAGAATAGGTGTTCCCATGAAGTTCCATTTCTCACGAAGTTTGTTTTCTAAAAAACGCTTATACGGCTCTTTCACATATTGTGGAAGGTTTGCGAAAAACGCAAAACTTGGATAAGGTGTAGGTAATTGAGATACGTACTTAATCTTGATGTACTTCCCTTTAGTTGAGGGTGGAGGATAAGCTCCAATCAATGGTAAAAAGAAATCATTTAATTCAGAAGTCTTGATCTTCTGCTTTTGATTTTCATAAGCTCTAATAGCACCTTCTAGCACTTTTAACAAGCGTGTTTTGTTAGGAACACTAGTGAAGATAATTTCAACGTCTTTAAAAGGGCTAATACGCTCTCTAATTTGATCTTCTATCTTCTTAGCTGTATTAGTATCCTTCTCAACTAAATCCCATTTATTCATGCAGATAACAACAGCTTTCTTATTCTTTTGAATTAAGCCAAACAAGTTTAAGTCTTGAACAGAGAAGCCAGCTTCCGCATCTACCATTAAAATACATACATCGGCATGTTCAATGGTTCTAATAGAACGCATAACACTGTAGAATTCGAGATCTTCATGAACTTTAGACTTCTTACGAACTCCTGCAGTATCTACCAAATTGAAATCAAAACCAAAAGCATTGAAGCGAGTATCAATACTATCACGGGTGGTTCCTGCAATATCAGTAACAATATTTCTTTCGTTTCCTAACAAAGCATTAATCAATGAAGACTTTCCAGCATTAGGTCTTCCTACAACGGCAATTCTTGGGAGATCAGATTCTTCTTCCTCTTCTTCATGTTCTAAGTGCGTAACTACTTGATCTAGTAGTTCACCAGTTCCAGAACCGTTGATGGCAGAAATAGAATGAATATCTCCTAATCCTAGCGCATAAAATTCAGTTGCTTCTAAAGATTGAGCATGGTTATCTGCTTTGTTGGCTACTAGATATACAGGCTTATCTGATTTTCTAAGCACTTTGGCTACCTCTTCATCCAAACCATGTAAGCCTTCAATAACGTCAACTACAAACAGAATAACATCTGACTCTTCAATAGCTAGAATAACTTGCTTTCTGATTTCGTCTTCAAAAATGTCATCAGAACCTTTGATGTAACCACCAGTGTCAATTACAGAGAAAGGCTTACCATTCCATTCGCTTTTACCATAGTGACGATCTCGCGTAACCCCACTAAATTCATCTACGATAGCTTGACGCATGCCAACTAAACGGTTAAATAAGGTGGATTTTCCTACGTTGGGTCTCCCAACTATTGCAATCATGTTCGACATATCAATTCAAGTATCCGTAGCGTTTTAATTTAAGAGGATTACTGCGCCAATCTTTATCTACCTTAACATGTAGTTCTAGAAAGACCTTCTTCTGAAAGAAAGATTCCATTGCTTTACGCGCATCTGTTCCAACGCGCTTCAAAGATGAGCCTTGTTTCCCAATCAAGATGCCTTTTTGAGAATCTCGTTCAACAAATATTTCAGCTCTCACTCGAATAATCTCCTCTTCTTCTTTGAAAGACTCCACGACCACTTCGCAGGCATACGGAATTTCCTTTTTGTAGTGAAGGAAGATTTTTTCTCTTATCATCTCAGAAGCAAAGAATCTTTCTGATCTATCTGATAAGTCATCTTTCGGGAAATATGGTGGGTTTTCTGGTAACTTATTTACAATCCATTGCATTACCTGATCTATATGGAACCCATGTAATGCAGAAATTGGTAACACATCAGCATTTGGAAACTCAGCTTTCCACTTAGCTACGTCTGCTTCTAAAGACTCTTGATTACTTAAATCAACCTTGTTCAATAGAAGTAGCGTTGGAGTTTTACTTTTATTTATGCTTTGTTGAACCTCTTCATTTTTGAATTTCTTTTCGCCAACTTCAACCATTACTAAGAAGGCATCAGCATCTTGCATAGCGGTAAAAACAAAGTTCATCATACCTTCATGAAGCTTGTATGCAGGATCTACAATTCCAGGTGTATCAGAGAAAACTATTTGATAATCCTCTCCATTTAGTAATCCCATGATGCGATGACGAGTAGTTTGTGCTTTTGGAGTAATAATACTCAAACGTTCGCCAACTAATTGATTCATAAGGGTTGACTTGCCCACATTTGGGCTTCCGATGATGTTGATGAAACCAGATTTATGCAATGTTTCGAAAATGTTAAGAGATTTATTGCAAAGATGACAAATATTCTATTACATTTGTACTCCGAAATCGCGGGGTGGAGCAGTTGGTAGCTCGTTGGGCTCATAACCCAAAGGTCGCAGGTTCGAGTCCTGTCCCCGCAACTAAGTAAAGCCGATCATTTGATCGGCTTTTTTTATGCCTCAATATTTCTTGGTGCAACAATGGCTCAACATTTCAGGCTTTCGTTACCGAATAACAATTTTTGATTTCCAATTATGGTTATACACTCCGAGTGTACAGCAAAACCAGTACATGCGACTAGTAGCCCTTTATTAATGTCAACCTAATTTGGGGGATCAAAATAAAAGACCATTTTTTTAAACAATATTTCGGTTATCAGAGATAAACTACAGATAAGACTTTCTAATATCTAAGAGGAGAGGGTTTGGTTAAAGTCCCGAAAGGCATCAAGCACGATCGTGTCGTGTTTTTCACGATGTAAAGCTTTAAAAGTAAAATGATTTTAGAAAAACAACTAGCACTTCCGCAAGCTAATGGCTTTGATGCTTTTCTTACTTTTTCATGATTTTGGAAAATGATAGATCATTAGAAACCACCAAAGATGAAAAGCTCAGAAATCAAGAAAAGAATAGAAAGGCGACACCTGACAGATTTTTTCTCAAATGAAGATTTAAATTACCGGGTTTATAGTATTCAAGATTCAGAAACGCCTGATTTCATCGTGAACGTTGATACTAGACTCATTTCCATTGAGCACACTAGGCTGATAAATCCATTCCGAAAGAACACTGAAGAATATTATGAGCGCATTATTAGAAATGCAAAATTGAGGTTTGAAAGCCGTTACTCTGAAAAGCTTTATGTCATATTGACGTTCAATGAGCGTGAAGTTTCAAAAGGCCGTGATGCACAAGAAAAATATACTGATGAAATATTTAACCTGATAGAGAGTATCTACCTGTGTAATAAAAAACTCAGATTTAGGATTAGGTCTAAATCAAGTGTATTTCCAGTTTCTCAACTCATTGAAAGTTTTGAAGTTAATAATGAAGACAATTTCAGTCACTGGCAGCATTTTGGATCTTATTCGAGTGACAGAATAGATATTGACTGGCTCCAAGACATTATATCTAGAAAAGACCGGAAGATTGACAAGTATTCTCAGAAGTTTGAAGAGAATTGGTTATTACTCGTAACTGATTTTGGAACTAAGGCCTCTGCTTTCCAATATGAGTTTACAGACTATTCATCGATCAAAACACGGTTTGATAAAGTATATCTCTACGGATTTCGCCCTGATGAAGTCGTTTCCGTAAAGTGATAAACTCGTGATAAATCTTACCTGCCAGCCCCTCTTAAATAAAACTCCTGTTTTCGTTGAACTTTTTCAAATCTAACTGAGGTCGTGAATAGCACAAGCAATGCTCCGCTTTGCGAATTCCTACTTGTGCTATTCTCTTAAAACCGCAGTTCACGCTTGTATCATAATCAACTCAAAAAAGAGGAGCTATTATGAATTCAAGGGTTCAAAGAGCAAAGCAATTATTACAAGAAATTACTAACAAACAGCCGCATTCGATTGCGGTAGCTGTTGCCGAGGAAGCACTTTCTTACCATGATGTTACAAATTTCTTTAGTGATTTATTGAGCTATGGTTGTCAAAGTGGAATGATTGGTTCTTTGATATATTACTCTGATACTCATAGGTTCTATGATAATCATTATTCTGAGATTGAAGAACTACGCTATGAATATGAAGAGTGTATGGGTGAAGCTCTTGCACCTTCTGGAGATCTTAAAAACTGGTTTGCATGGTTCGCCTTTGAAGAAACAGCACGTAAAATGGCTACTGATCTCGACATATGGTGCTGATGGCCTATTAACATCCTTGACAAATCCTAGTGTTTAGGAATATAGTCCTTATCTGATTGCGCTATTTCTGCGCCTGCATTTCACAAAATACCAAAGACGCGTTAACGCGTCTTTTTTTGTTCTTGAAACAACAAGAGAATATCCATGAATAAAGAAATTACCCTGAAAGATATCGAAGAAGCTCGTGACCGCTGTGCAGCTATTATTTACCATCAAGGCGAACAATACCTACCTATTTTTGAACGATTGGAACAAGAGGTCGAGGCTCGCAAAAAGAAAGATCGATTACTAGAAAGGATTCACAAGATTGCGACAGGAAATGGTACATAAAATGGTACAAGCTTTGGCAAGGCTGAATAAGCCTCAGCTAAAAAATGTAGTTATATCAATGTTTTAATTGTGCAGTAAGGGTTTCAAGATGCCCTCCGGAGGCACCATTTACCTTTACTTTTTCGTAAAATACATTCGCATAACTCCTTGAATCGCATTGATTTTTAAGATTATCGGTCTATTGGCTTGCATTATTGTAAACTCCAGTGGTACAGTAAATGGTACATTAAATGATACAGTTAGAGAGATACAATAGCAAAAGATTACATACATAAACGGGGAGATTGGTATCTATATAGACGCAGTGTACCAATGTACTTGCGAAGTCTAGATCAGCGCACAGAGATCAAAATTTCACTCAAGACACAATGCAGGAAAGAAGCTTCTATTCGTGCTACCATTTACAATGACCACATTGAGAATTTTTGGCGCGCATTGGTGCAATCTGGATCAGCAGAAGGTATTAACGAAAAATATCAAGCAGCCGTTAAGCTGGCAAAGGCTCATGGCTTTGCTTACAAAACCACTCAACAAGTGACTTCATCCAGTTTGAACGAGATCATTGAGCGGGTAAGACTTGTTCCAAGTGATAATGATCAGGTTGCACGTGCTTTACTGGGGGTAGCAGAGCAACCCGTAATACATCTGTCAGAGTGTTGTGAGCTTTATTGGCCGCTAATTACAGACCGCTTAGCGCATAAATCTGAGCATAAAATAAGAAAGTGGAAAAACCCAAGAATAGCAGCCATTAAGAATTTCATTGATGTTGTTGGAGATAGAGCAATTCATAAGGTAGAGCGTAGTGATGTCTTGGCGTTTCGGAATTGGTGGAGTGATAAGATTTCTAAAGGACTAAGCGCAGATAGTGCGAACAAACAATTAAGGTATGTTCGCGACATCATGAACACAGTCGCCATTAATACAGAGCTAGATATTGACTGTGATGCCTTATTCATGAAAACGCGTTTTCAGTATCAAGTTTTATCAAGACCTCCCTTTGAAGCTGCTTATGTGCAAGAAACACTATTGGGTGGATTGCAGGATTTGAATGAACATTACCGTATGGTCTTATTTGCAATGGCTGATACAGGGGCTAGGGTCACTGAAATATTTGGACTGACTCCAGAAGATATTCAAGTTAAGGCTGAAATACCCTTCATTTGGATTAGACCAAGAGAGGGCTATATATTGAAAACAGCAACATCAATGCGTAAAATTCCACTAGTTGGAACTGCGCTTCACGCATTCATGCTCAATCCCAACGGATTTCAAATGCGTGGAAACCCCGACACATTTTCTAATGTAGTCAATAACTACATGCGGGATAAAAATTTAAGACCGACGCAGAGACACTCAGCCTATTCTTTGCGGCATACATTTAAAGATCGTCTTCGGGATGCTGAAGCACCAGAAGAGGTCATTGATGCATTGATGGGACATAAAAAAAGTGGTCCTAAATATGGACGCGGACATAAATTAGAAACACAGCATAAATGGCTAAATAAGATCGCGTTCAAAATCCAAGATTGAACTTGGGTTACTATATAAAGATTGACTGTCAAGATTTGTTGTCAGATAAGTCCGCGGGCTATTAAGCTAGAATTTAATTTCTTGAATTCTATTTTTATTGAGTACTATCTGAATTCAAAACTCTTTGAGGGAGAACGCTGCCATCTTCAAATCTTTTGAATTTATAAAATTGAAGATTTATATTCCTAACCTCTGAATATTTCAGAATGAAAATGTGTGTATCAATTTGGATATAATCATCATCTGTGGGAAGTAAGCCTTCTTTATAGTCGGAAACTTTTATTCGACTAACTCCTGTAAGTGAGAATGAATCTAGACCGCCATTACGAGACAATTCATAATCTACAAGTTGTCCTGAAACTAAATATGAACATTCTTTCGTTTCTATTAATGCATCGACAAAGACAAACTCTATGTCTCTTACGTCATCTTCGACAAGTCGAATGTTGGCTCGAGGATAGTCAAAGAACTCTCCTGTTAAATAATAGTGCCAGTGATTTTGAAATCTAAATAGCTTTATTCTGCGATCAATTTTGAAATGACGTATGATCTTTCTTGAAAAATATCCATAAGCTGCGGCTACTAACAGCATAGAACCTTGATAAATAAGTATTTGATAGGAAAAGCTTTCGATATTCTCAGCTACTTTATCAAGAGCATGGCCTGTCATGAGATTTATAAATAGAATTAGGTCAACTTGATAAGACGTAATTCTACAACCAAAGAACCATATTGTTTGGAAAATGATACTGGGAAAAAGGGTAGAGAATAAGAGTTCGAAAAAAGATTGCTTGAAATACTGTTTAGAAAACTCTTCTGCATAGTAAAGTTTTCTGTAGACGATTCCTGGCCCTAAGAAAAGAAATAGAATTAAGGTGGATAAAGCAATATTCAAAGTAGCGTGGTGTTGATGTGATTAAAATATTTTACCTATTCTGAATCTAATTTCAGTGTCATTTCTTTACCTGCTTTTCGGTCTTCATCAGATAAGGTTCTGTTATATAATATCACATTGGTTAATTGATGGGCTTTAGTTGGATTGCTAATTATTTTACTTGCCCGTTTGCTAGTTAGTGGTAGAGATGAGCTCCAAAAAGAAAGATATCTTCTAGATCCATCATCATCATCATTGTGTTTTGACATATTGCAAAAGTACTTAAAAAGTTGAAGCATTTGTTAATGATAATACGGGTATATCAATAATTCAATAACATATAACGGCTGATAATATTTTTCATGGTGACTTTCTCTGTTAAAAAAAAGTGAATTAACATAAGTGACTCAAGGTTGATCATATTGTTCTTGACGTCCCAAGATTTTAAAATCCAATAAACACCAATAAAAACTTTGATAAACCAACTGCTGAAATTCATCCGCGGTTCACTTTGCTATGGCTTGAATAAGCACTAACTTCAACAAAATGTGGGAGTAGCAAGATATGTTTTTGTGGCTACAAAAACTCTCTTGGCAAGGGGGGAGTCCCCCGTTGCATCCCCCTGAACCGATGCGTTGCATCGCTTCTACGAATGAATAATTCATGTCACGACCGATCAAAAATATCGATGAGAAGCTCTCATCCCTTTTGCGTGTGCGCTGCACATCAAAAGAGAAAGAGACGATTGCTCTGAAAGCAGACCAATTAGGTCTATCGGTCAGCGAATATATCCGTCATGTGGCATTGGGTGGGAGTGTGAAAATTCAAGAACCGAAATATGGTTTTGAATTGACTCAACAGGTGCGAAAACTAGGGGTGAACATCAACCAAATCGCTCGGTATTTCAATTCAACGCATGTAATGCCTGAAGACTTTAAGCGCGTATTACCCAAGCTGGAAAAGCTACTCGATAAACTTTTGGAGGATATATAATTATGGTTCCCCGTATTGCTAAAAGAGGACATTCCTTTAAAGGAGCTGCGCAATATTATCTCCATGATAAAAATGCACAAACGGATGAGCGCGTAGCATGGACTCACACTCATAACCTGCCTACAAATGATCCACAGAAAGGATTTGGTTGGATGGCGCATACGGCCATACATGCTGACAGATTAAAGCATGAAGCCGGAGTCAGCAAGACAGGGCGTAAGAGCACAGCGGGTGTGGTCTATAGCTTTTCACTGTCATGGCATCCTGATCAAAACCCCTCACAAGAAACACAACAACAAGCTGCGCTTGATACATTGACGAAACTTAGGCTTAGCGATCATGAAGCGATTGTTATAGCGCATCGGGATGAAGCCCATCCCCATGTTCATATTATATGTAATCTGGTTCATCCAGAGAATGGTAAAGTGGCCGTACCCTCCTATGATCGTTTGACCCTTTCCAAATGGGCAGAAAACCTAGAGCGAGCGGATGGTGAAATCCTTTGCGAACAACGTGTGATCAATAATCAAAGGCGGAGAGAAGAGGCCAAGAAAGATAGACAGCTTGCGCTCATTAAGCATAAAGAAGCACAGCTCAAGAAAGCTGTGGCGATCGAAGACCTGTATCATCGTTCTGATAGCGGCAAAGCGTTTCAGGCTGCTTTGGATGAAATAGGATACACACTTGCAAAAGGTGATAGGCGTGGTTTTGTTTTGGTGGATAAAGAGGGGACGATATCTAGCCTTTCACGCCAGATCAAAGGCCAACGCGCTAAGGATATACGGGAGTATTTGAAAGATATAGACACGCTTCCAGATGCAAAAGATGTATCAAACACGCTTAAAAATGACTTACAGCGAGTTGAATCTTACCGAAAAGAACAATCTGATAACAAGCTACAAGATCAAATTGATGACACCATTCTTGACGATAATGACCGTCAACTACATAAGCTTGATGCGTTGAGAGCTTGGGATCATAAAATATTAATAAAGCGTGCTCACTTAGAAAGTCAGCAGGAGATAGCGTATAAACGCCAAGAAATTGTGGATCGATTAAAATCCATTCAGGCAGAAAAATCCAAGATGAGTTTTATAAAAAGAGTACTGAAAAAAGATCAAAAACTACAAGACGAGCAAGAAGGCTTAAATAAAAATCTGGCTAACATAGACATGCGGATTAAAGAACAAAATCAGGCATTAGCGTTGAAAATGGAAAAAGAAAAGCCGACCGATATGAATCAATCCAATAAGGAAGAGTTAAGGCAGCAGTGCGAGGATCGTATCCGTGATGTGCTGAAACGCCAAGGGAGAGGGCATAATCGTAATAGGGGACTTGGTTAATGATAAGTTGAGTCAATACAAGATCAAATTATTCTTCAGTATGGTAGTGCTCTAATTTGAATGGTTAAGTGCTTTCGGACAGCAATTTTGTAGTTTTGAGGTTGGTGACTTAGCCCAAAATGCCTACGGAAAATGGATCGGGAAGGATTTAAACTCATTGACAAGACCTATCAACAGGAAGTCGCAGCCGAAAATCAGGCCATCGAAGAAAGAATAAGATTAGAGTACGCTGAAAAATCTAGGGGTATTGTCGTCAATCATAAGGAAACTCAGCAAAAGCTTGATGCGGAGATGAGCAAAAAGATTGCACAAGAGCAACAAATCAAGGCAAGTATTCGTGGTCGATTACATTTTGGCGAGGGTGGGCGAGAGGCAGCGTTAAAAAAAATACGTGAACAAGAACAGCTTTACGCTAATGAGAATGCTCCTTCTACTACTGACACCAACTCAAAGAATGAGCGAATTGTGTTGGAGCAACTACAAGACTTAAGAAAACAACTTTCTAACCCTGGGAACTTAACCAAAGGCAGCAAATCAGAAGAAGTTCAAGACTCATCGGCCAATCAGAGTGGAATTGTAGATGAAAAGAAGGGGAAGGTGAAAGCCATATTTGAGAAACAGGCTAGGGACAAAAAAAGAGGCAGAAATCGATAATCTTCGCTAGCGGTTTTTTCCAAATCCACCCCGCATTCTTTTTTGTGCTGATTCCAACCGTTCTCTGATCTGTTGGATTCTTTCTTCTCGCTTATCCGCTTCTTTCTGAGCGTGCTCAAGGTTTTGCATTCCCTCTGGCTGCGGTGCTATGCTGGGTTGCGCCTTTTCTCTTTGTTTCTCAAGTTGATCTTGCATCTTTTTCGTTACTACTTCTTGGTGTTTCGTGCCGTCTTGTTCTTTGGCCTCTTGTCCTGAGTAGCTCTTGCTTTGTTCAACGTTGGCTTTTTCCTGTTTGCGTTTATGAACTCGACTTGCGAAGGCATCATTCAGGTTTGGAGCATTCGGCTTCCATTCATTACTCATAGTGCATGTTTAAGGCGATTAACTAAAATCGGGGTCTTTTGCATAAAGATTATCGAATAACCCTCGTGTAACTTTTAAACTGATGAAATTCTTCAACCAGCTAATAGGAGCACTTCTGTAATAGGGTACTTTTTCAAGTATCATCGGCACACGTCCAGAGCGTAAAATGTACTGTCTTCCCGAATGGACGGATATATCGATGGCTACTTCACTGGGGGTTCTGAGTCTTGATATATTGCGATGGTGTTCAATTTTCATATTGGTTTCCAATGCCCGATCCCCAACATGTTTGCTAACAAACTCCTTAGTCTCATCATCCGAAACTCCAAAAACCTGTATAGCTCGACTATTGGCAATGAAGGCATTTACCCCTGTTTTATAAAGCTCTTTGAGTTTTCCAAGGTCTTGCACAAACGGCCACATCACGAGGTTATACCCTGCTAACAGGCCAAATGCCTTTTCAACAACCTCCATTTTACCAAGAGCTAGAAACTCATCCATCAATAGCAGTACGGGTACTTTTGATCTTCCACCCTGAGGCATTTGATTAACCACCAAATTGATGAATAGCCGCAAAAATCGGTTGTGGGTTTGTAGATATTGAGGGGGTAGTATCAGGTATATTGTTGAGGGATTTTCTTTGATTTCGGCTAGATTAAATGTTGAGTTACTTAAGACTTTTTTCATTGCTGGGCTGGAGAGCCATTCCGTGTGTTTATCGGCATTTGATAAAATACTTTTGATTTCAGCGGTATCACCGCCTCTTATGAGCCGATTGGCGGCATCGGCTGGCAGGCGACCAGCTTTCTTGTTCAATGACATGTCAGCCAACAGCTCGATCAGTTCGTCTTCGGAGGCAGAAATCATTTCCCTTAGCATCGTAAGATTGGGATTTTCATATTTATCGGAGCTGACCAAGTGTGCGATCATTCCAGCAATAACAGTTCTTGCTCCATCATCCCAGTGCTTATCTTTTGCATGTTCATCTGCGATGACAATGGCTTCTGCAATGACGCTAATTTGTTCTCGTATATCAATGGCGTTGGGGTCAAGGAATTCTAAGGGATTAATGCTTGCTTTCTCAGCGTCATCGATCAAATTAAATGGGTCAAGTAAATGGACAGCTTGCCCCATTAGCTTGCGCCTTTGCATGGTCACTGCTGCATTAGTTCCTTTGGGGTCAATCACTAAGGTAGAACCTTTCCAGAGTAAAAGGTTTGGAATGATGACGGTTGCACCTTTGCCTGCTCGCGTTCCGGCAATGGTGATCATATGCCTGTCATCGCTAAGAGCGATATGCCGGAATGGATTGTACAGGGAGCGCCCCATGAAAAGGCTACTTCTACGGCTTTTGAAAGTGTAAGGCCATTCTTCAACTAATCCCGCAAATCTTGCTGATCCACCGACACCAAAACGACCCTGATCGAGGAAAGCGATGACCTTTTCATAGAATTTCCCCAAGTTTGATCGGAAGAAGGATAGGATGAAAACCAGTAGGATTGAGGCTAGGAATATTTGCTCCCTACTTTTGGTTAAAACATCCTCTAGCCTTACTTGATTGGCCTCTTTCCAGCCTTGAAATCTTTTATCAACTTCGAGGAAAAATTCATCACCTTCATAGGATATAATATCAGTAATATCGAGCTCGTATATAAAGTCATAATACTCTTCGATCTTTCTTTGCTTGAAGAAGTATTGTCTATATCTTTCATTTTGCCTGATGTCCTGCTTACCCGAATAATTAGTCAGAAAAGAATAACTTTTTGTCAATTTAGAAGCTAGGGCTTTAGTGCTACTATCTTGTTGTTTATTACCAATTAATGCATTTGAAGCTAAATCTTTTGTCAACGGCCAAAAATAACTACTTGGAATAAGATACTTATCACCGTATGTATTTATAAAGTCTCTTGCAGCTTTAGCATTACGGTCTAAATCAATTTGCTGGTCATTCAATAGAGAGTCCTTGAGATAATGTGCTGTTTCAATCGTGATTTGCTCTTTTACTGTTTCGTGTCCATTATAGAAGATGAACAATTCAATGAAATAGATTGCTGGAAGAGCCAGAATGAAGTAAACAAATGTGAAAGTGACAGGTAGTGCCGTAATGCTCTGAAACCTGCGAAGCAGCTTAGTTGTTGAATATCGTCTCGCAACTGGATAGAAGAAGTTGAATATTGGTAGTCCGTACCGAATGAGGATTGCCAAAATGATAACCCAAAAAATGAGCTGCAAGGCTTTTAAAATGGATGTACCGCTATCTGATGATAAATCCAACAGACCATCCATCATCTTCTCGGTGGGTAGTGCCGGTAACTGTTCTAAGAAAGGATGTAGTATCCAAACCAATACCGCAAGAAGGATAAGCCGAAATAAAAACTTTAGCATGTGTAGGTGTTTTTTTGATTATCGACTGTTCCCGTGACGCTTTTGTCCCTTGCCTCTTTCTTTAAAGGCATCGCGAAAACGTTCTTTTTCTGACTCGTTCATGCCATCAATAAATGCTTGATCATGAGCAGATGGACTTTGTTTATTGCTAATTGCTTGTTGGAGCTTAGCGGCTAGTTCTGGTTCGTTTTGCTTGAGGTAGTACCCTTGATTGAACCGTTTTAGGTAGTCTCTTTCTTGCATGGTTATAGAGGATCTTGTGAATGCTTATCTAAATACTCATCTATTGAATCGCGGTCGTAGGCAATAATGCGCGGTTGAGGCTGTGTGAACCGAATTTTTCGTTCGTCTCTAAGAGTTTGCATGGTCGTTTTCGACTTAACACCCAGCAGACGCATGGCTTCATCTCCATCAACCCATTTGTCACGGTGTTCTGAGCTTTCCTTTAAGCGTTCGTAAACCTTATCTACAAGTGAATAGAACGCTTCTGTTTCAAGGCATATCACGTCCATTTGATGTAGGAATTATAGGTGTTCATATTAGTGCTCCTGTAATTCCTACCAAGATAAAAAATTATATTCAGTAAGAGTGCGGTAAATAAAGTTAACTAAATGATTGTGTGGTCATTAGAGTCTAGTTGAATGGTTTTTTGACTGTGGTGTTTTCTTTCCATGAAGAATTTTTGAAGCACAAAGTTAGCCCGCCACCCTGCGGTCAAGGTCAAGCATGTTTGTCCTTCGAAAATCTCCACCCTTTGGGTTGTATTTTCTAGAACAAAACCTTGGCCGCTTGCCAACACACGCGCTTTTTTGGTGCTTAACAAAACTTCACCCTGAAGTCGTATTGTCATGGTCTGCGTTCAGAGCAATTTGCATACGGTAGAAGGATTATAGTCCTATTATATTGACTTGCTAAATAGTCGTGTTCTAAAACTTCTATCAATAGATATAGGAATATAAGCCCATATCGCCCATTAACAAATCAGTTTTGAAAGGAGTATCATGAGACGCTCGAACAAAATTACACTCATTGGTTATACTGGAATTGATGCAGAGATGTTTAAAGACCGAAACAACAAACTGTTTGCAGCCTTTTCACTCGCTACACATGATAGTTACAAGGACAGGCTAGGGAAATGGCAACAAAGAAAAGCGGTGTGGCATCGTATTCTTGCGTTTAACCCTTTCTTGATTGAGAAAATGAAAGACATCAAGAAAGGAACTAGAGTAGAGGTGGCGGGAAGTATGTCATATAAGCCCTTGCCCATTAAGCTGGATAACAAAAAGAGTATCAAAGTTAGGATCGCGTCAGTAATCGCGCGATCAATTACGACTAAGCCATTACCTAGCAAACAAAACCAACAGACTTTTAATCTAGATCAATAGGATACGTGACGTGGAAGAAGTGCAACTAATTTTTATGAACAAGATGAGGGCGAAAGAAAGACCTCAAGTCACCTGTTCACGGGATGCAGCAGCGATATTGAGAAATCATTGGAATGATGGACTAATTGACTTACTGGAAGAATTTAAAATTTTACTGCTGGACAGATCAAATCGGGTAATGTCCATTGCCCACATAGCAACTGGAGGAATTACCGCTACCTATGTTGACCTACGCATTGTGTTTGCAACAGCCCTTAAAAGAAGAGCCAATAGTGTTATTCTTGCTCATAATCACCCCAGCGGAAACCTAACCCCTAGTGAGGCTGACATTAAGCTTACCAATCAATTTAATAGTGCTGGTTCACTCTTGGATATTGCTATCCTTGATCATTTAATACTCACAAGAGAGGGCTATTACTCAATCTCGGACGAGGCTAGCTATACTTACTGAAAATGCAATGAATGTCTGTCTGAAAACACCCTATCGACCTTAATTTAACAGTTTGTAAATTATAGTGTTAACTTGATTTTAATCAGTTGTAGATATACTCATACATACCTCTGCAATTAACACACGCAGAACAACTAGACCCTTTTCAGGGTCTTTTTTTTGTCAAAACCTTGGTGTTAAACAGGGTTGTATAGAAGGAGGAGGGCAGTATTTGAACAAAAGCTGACTCGAATAGCAGAAATGCGTCATGCATGAAAAGAAGCGTTCAATTTTACCTCATATTTGTACTTAAGTAGGTGGTTAGTGGAGGGAGTCATTATGCGTTCTAGCAGTGACTCCCTTTTTATTTCGAACCTTCCAAGGAAAAAGGTTGGTTCGCTCTTCAGCACTTCGTTTTAAATTCAAGACAGTCAGAAAAAGCATAAAATTTTAGTAAAATTCGATAAGAGTTTGATTCAGTTGATGAAAATGTTGTTTCATTAACCATACATTAAACCCTGCCTAGGTATACTGAAGGAGTAAAGCCTAGAGACAGAAGGGCAAAGAGGCATGAAATAGAAAAGGGGATGAGCTATGTCAGCCAAAAGTGGGGGAGAGTTACATGACGCAAACAAAGAAGAGCAAGACCTACGAACAGTAGAGAATTACAGTCGTTATGGTCGAGCAGATCTAATTGGTCAGCATGAACGTAATACAGCCACAGAAGAAGTAGCGATTGATCACCAAACAGGGAAGAAAAAGAAAGATAAGGCCGCAGATCAATTATGGGAGGTTTTGGAGCAAGTAGAAAAACAGCTACAAAATTTACTCGATCAGCTTAATCAGCGCTTAGCTGACATAGACGAACAATTACAGGCGAATATGGATCGTCAAGAGTTGATCGGAGAGCAATTGGAACGTATTCAAGAAGTGTTTGATGGTCTTGAAGAGAACAATGCATTTGACGTAGAGAAAGCAAAAGACATTGCTCGGAGAATGGGGCGTAAACCACCTGAAAGTGAAAATGCTCAGGATTGGGTACTGCTGTTACAAGAAGTTCGTCAAGAGGCAAGCCAAGAGTACGAAAGGCTAGACATTACAAATGACAGCTTACACCAAGAACGTCAACAACTGAACGATTTTAAAGACAAGGCGAATGAGCTATTGAGCCAGCCAGATAGCCCAGATCGTAAGCAGCAAATTCATGATTTAGTGAATGGTACGGAGGCCGATACAGTATACGAGATTCTAGGCTCTAAAATTCATGATAATGAAGTTTCTAAAGATCTTGACGAGAAAAGAGCTTCTTTAGCCTCGAATGCTACAGCAGCAGATTACAGTACTTTAAGTTTAAATTTCTAATGGCCACTCATATAAGCAGTGGGCACAGGCTGATTGTCTTTATTACGTCTCGCTTTTAATTCCTTATTCACGCGATCAACAATCAGAGGCAGTGAAGCTGCAAAGTTTTCCAATGTCAAATCAGTTGACGCAAAGACACCAGAATATCGACTTTGATCTTTCTGTATATAGCTAAATAACGCACCATTGCCCGGAGCTTCATTGATGAAAAATTCCATCGTTACACCTTTGGAGGCCATCTTTTCAACGATTTTTTTCTCTACTGCTCTGAATCCTGCCATCCCATCAACGCCAATAGTGGCAACCACAGCAACATAGCGCCCTGTTGTATCAGCCCTTAAAGCTCCCGTAGCAAGGTAAGAAGCTGATTTTGGCGTTTCATCATCATTTGCGGCAGTGAAACTCTCTGCAAGCTCTGTACGTGCAGTTTTATCATTGTCTAGCTGTTGCGCATGTGCATTTGTGCCAGTGATGGAAGCCTGAAACATAAACAGACCAGCTAATAAAGTAACATTATTAAACGTATTCATGGTATTGATCCTTGGTTAGCACCTTTATCCTACACCATCTGCTAATTGGAGCATAGTAAAAGATGTCATATTGTTAAAACATTAATAAAGTCGAAGACTCACCCTAAGCAACATTTGACATGCTATTATCAAGGTGGAGTAATACTGTTTTTATAGCATTAGGAAAAAGCAGCCCGCATTAACTCCCAGAAAAAGTTACGGATAGCATTATTCAGGAGGATGGCGATAAGGATAAAGGCTAATTTGAACAGAGCATCTGTCATTTCACCCACCCATTTGCCAATAGCTCCAAGTAAAAGGCCAGCCATGATCATGCCTAGCCAATCACCATGTTCAAAACCAAATATGCCCCCTGAAATGGCACCGATGACCATTAAGGCGTTTTCGAAGAAACCACCTTCATCGTTTTGTTCGCTCACTGTTGTCGTATTTGATGATTAGACATTTTTTTCAGCTTCAATGACCTTTTAAAAGGTTGAAAATCAAAGATTTTTAGGTCTTTTCGCTGAATTTGTCCGAAAATTAGGTAGACTCGGCCACCATGAGTGGGCGTGGGTAGGTTTCACGGTGGAAACAGGCGGGTTTTGACTTGGGAAAATGGAAAAACCGACCAAAAAGTGGAAAAAGATCACTTTTTGTTTGATAATTTGTCTCAATATACCTAATAATCAGACAGTTGAATTTTAATTGAAATGATAAATGGTATGAAAGAATCAAGGATTTCTCTTTATGATTCCAATGGGCAGCGTAAGTATTTGAACTATCAAGAGCGAGTTCGTTTCTTGGAGTGTACAAATAGAAAGCCTTTGCGAAAGAAACTGTTTTGTCAGGTATTGTATTACACAGGAGCACGCATCTCAGAGATACATAACCTGAAGACAAGTAGTGTCGATTTTTCCAACAAGACAGTCATATTAGAAACATTAAAGAAGCGAAAACGGGGTGTTTATAGAGAAATCCCGCTACCAAATTATTTACTGGAGTCCTTAAGTCTGTATATCGGTCATTTGACCATACCAGATGAACCACCACAGTCCTTATGGAGATACTCACTACGCAGTGCATCAAGGTATATCAAAGATGTCATGTTAGAGGCAGATATCACCGGTATTCGTAGTTGTGCAAGAGGATTACGACATGGCTTTGCTGTTCATGCCGTGAATTTTGCACCAATTACCATTGTAAAGAAATGGCTGGGACATGCGCGGTTAGAAACCACAGCCATTTATCTTGATGTTGTAGGTGTGGAGGAGCGGAAGATTGCACAAAATGTATGGGAGGGAAGGTGGTAGATGTCGCCAGATTATAAACAGCTTCAGAAGTTGGAAGATGAATTGATAAAAATGGATGGTTTGATGAAAGCACTCCAAAAATTGCTTCCTGATGGAAGTGCTCATACAAGTGTGGCGAACGAACTAGAGAACAGTATAGCCCGTTTTCAGTCTTGTTTTTATCAATATTGGGAAAGTAAGTTGGATTGATATGATAGTTGTTTTCATCTGATCGATCTAACGGTGTTCTAGCTCTAGTAGTCCAGAAAAGAAGTCGCCAAACTATTTTTATCATAATTGATTTTAAAGGCTCAAAAAAGAGCTTGACCATCGCTCGCAGGGGCTTTGCTTGGTCAAGTCATCGGGGCGCAATCCTTGCAACCGCTGCAATAACCTTTTCGCTGTAGGAGCTTATTTCTAGTATTTAAAATACAGTTTATTAGGTCGTTACTGACAATATGGCTCAAAGAAAATAATGGAAAGGTTATTGCGAAAAAAAAGCTCAACCCTACAAGGAGTTCGGGCTAAGCTTTTGTTTTTTTGTTTTGCGACTTCAAACATAAGCATCTTGATAAAATAGAGCTCCTACGGAGAAAATGTATCACTCCGATTTTTGGTACATGCTAAATATCAATAGCTTATGAGTTTTATAGTAAGTGAAGTCATTGATGGTGACACCTTCAAGACCAGTTCAAACTGGAAATGGGGAGATGATAAAAATGGAGATACTGTTAGAATAGCTAACTACAATGCTCCTGAAACTACCGAATGGGGTGGGAAAACAGCAACTCAAAAACTTAAAGACCTTATTGAAGGTAAAGAAGTTGAGTTGAAAAATCCTGTTAATATGTCATACGGTCGTATTGTCTGTGATGTCATTCTTAATGGTACTGACATTAAAGAACTTCTGAATTAACAGAGTGATCATTAGTGATATGGAGGGCTGCCTAGTTTTAGGTGGCCTTTTTATTACACCCTTTTCATATTAGCATTACCATGCGTAATGCGGTTAACTATTTTGAAGGATTCAAGGGGACTTGCGTTTGGATGCTTTTTTGTTGGATAAAGTCGCTCAGATCGTCCGCACTTATCTCAAGCTTTAATCCACCAAATAAAGCTTATAGCGTTTCCTCTACTATGTAATCGAAAGTAAGCTAGGGTGTATATGGCATGCTTCTAATTAAAAAAAACAAAATCAAATTAAGATGGCTAAAAAACTCAAATCACCTAGCCAAACTTCAACTTATCGTAAAGTAAGAAAAGAAGTTAACGAGTGGATAGATCAAAACTCATTCTTACAAGTAGACAAGTCTCGTTGGTATGTGGGTATAACAAATGATGGAAATAGAAGGAAGAAAGAGCACGAAATTGCAAATAATAGAAAGTGTAAGTATTGGAAATTATGGGATATGAAATCTGTCAGAATATCACTTGCATTAGAAACCTCACTACACAAAGAAGGACTTCTCGATAAAGATGTGAAAGGAGGTTACATTAAGGATTCTAAGTATTTATACGTGTACAAAAAGTTCCCCACAATAATTGATTGAAAATTGATACAGATAAAATCAACCTATAGACTTACTACTATACTCACAGTTATCCTACCGTGCCTGAAAGGGTAGTGTTACCGTTAATGGATTACTGGTTTCGTTACTACCAGATGATAGATCAAAGAGACTATTAAGATTTCATAGGATGTTTATTTCTCGATTCTCTCTGGTATGTATTTTGCGTTTTCTGCATTAAAATAAGAGTCATAGCTCGTAATCTAACTTGGAGAGTTCTGCTGTTACTCAAAAAAAAACGCGGATTTTTTCAGGAAATCCCTCCTATTCAAGGAAGAAAAACAGGTAGAAATACCTGTTTTTATTATTTACCCAAGTTCTAAGTTTGATGAAACATGACCAAGCAATTAGCCAAAGCTACAGGTCAGAAATTCACATCAAAAACCAAAACCCAGTCGCTATGAGATCATTTTTCTACACGATCTTATTGATCGTATTGTCATTGTCAGTAAAGGCACAAACAGGAAACTACTATGTTTCAGGAAGTGCATTGAACCTAAGAACATCACCCGATACAGAATCAGAGATCCTTCATAAGTTCACACGCTACGATAATCTTGAAGTATTAGAGCAAACAGACGGTTGGGCAAAGATCAACTACCAAGGAAAAACAGGATATGTATCCGCTCAATACATCACAGCAGGAAAAGCAGTAGTTAGCTCCTATGAAGTCAGAGTAGGTGCAATATGTAGAGACGGAACAAGTAGCAGCGCAACAGGTCGAGGGGCATGTTCACATCATGGTGGAGTCTCATATTGGAAAACCAAAACCAAACAAGAAGTTCAAATATTAAAATAGCTAGCCTTATGAAATTACTACTCAAGCCAATATTAGCCAGTCTTTGCTTAATCATTGGGTATACAGTTACAGCCCAATTACCCACACTCAATGTCAATGGACTAGACGTAAACTCCAAAGAGCTAAACACCATAGATACCAGCAAAGCAGGAGAGATCACAATCGTTTCAATGAACATCAGAGATATGACAGGGCGAACAAGAACCCTATCAGACTATGCCTATCTCTCCGAACTCCTCGGAGCAGCAGATGTCATCGTATTACAAGAAATTGGGGCAAAGGGATATTATAGATCAACCAAGGAGGATATGAATAAACGGTTGAATGCATTCATAGCCCTGTTTAAGTCTTATCTAGGAGAAGAGTGGGAACATGTCGTAGCACCACATCCTACACCAGAAGCACTAGGAGGAGCAGCAGAAATACCATTGATGTTCTACAAAACCCAAAGAGGTAAAACAACCATTACAGCCAAATGGGATAGCTACTTCGACCTAGGGGAAAAGAGAGACATGGGAGTGTTTGAAGTAGACTTAAAAAACAGGAACAAAACAGAAACCATTAAGATTGGATCACTACACACAAAGCCAGCATGTCCATACCGTGGACAAGAGCTACTGAAAGTGGCAGAATTTGCAGAGTCAACAACAGGATCATTTATCGTATGCGGAGACTTTAACTGGGGTTATAAATCCACCTGTGAAAATGGGTATGAAGGAGAAAAACAGCTCTTATCATTGGCACAAGCCAATAGCATCCACATGCCATTTGAAAGCATCTCATATCTCGGAAAAGGAGACATAGACAACTTTAGAAGTAACCTAATGATTAGAAAAAGTGTGTTCTTCTATGATCAGTTCATAATATCAAGTGATTTAGCCAAGAAGTATGCAGACAATTGTACACTATCAGAAGATTGCGGCTTTGTAAGCATCAGCACTTCAAAAGAGTTTAAGAGCATCGTAGAAAGTGAGGCGAAAACACAAATGAAAGGAGCAAAGACAGCATTAAAAGTAGTTTCCAAAGAAGACAGTTGTACCGTCTTGAACATGAATGAAAGCCTCTCGAAAGCAGAAGAGGTAATTATAGAAAACTGGAAGACTTCAGATGTAGCAAGCTACTCAATCAGTGATCACAAACCTATCTGGATACAGTTCAAATTATTCTAAGTCTTAAGAAATATTATTATACAAGACTGTTATGAAAAAAATAATTAGCCTAATCATATCAGGATTTGATTCTGCTCTTTCGATTTCTGACCACTTTGAAAAGCAATTAATTGAAGTAACCTCTAGGAGGAGTATAGCGAATGCAGAAGCTAGTGATGTTTATGTAAAAACTGCCAAATGGATATCACTTATTATTCTTGGTTGGGTTGCCAATTTTTTAGTGAGATTCACAGTTTTATTTGTCAATATATTGATAAACTGGGACGATCCTTTGAGTAAGGCAGCTGAATATACATTCGGTCAGCTTTCTATGTTTGATTTAATGAATGCTTTTGGTGTTACTGTCACTCTTGTCATTGTACTGTATGGAAGTATTGATGTCTTCAGAAACATGTCGACAAAACTATTAGAACGGTTGACGAGTATTGCAGAGCGCGATTATGAGTCCGGAATTGTAGAAGTACATGATGGTATCAGGGGAATTAGCCTGATGCTAGAAGAATTTAAAAGTGCAAAAAAGGTGTTAAATACTCATTATCTCCATCATCAAGTGGATAAAAATAAAGAAGGTTACCATGATAGATACCATATGAGTTTTGAAGAATTCAGAACGGAGCTTACTAGACGAGTGGTTGCGAAAACAATAAGTGTCGAAGAAATAGGCTCATTCGAATATAAGGACGACATTAAAGAGTTTGATTATAAGCATGATTGTTATGAAGGCTATTGTATTGAAGATATAAATGTTAGTTGGATGAATTTTACCATTATGTATTTCGATCATCCAAATATTAAAACAAAAAGTTTATGGTTCGGATCTGGTGTTTGGACGTCTGGAGATCAAATTGAACCTCATGACTGCTATTACACAAGAAATAGTCAGATTATAAAAGACTTTGAAAGAAGGTTTCAGGATCTCAAAAAAAAGTCGAATAAGGAGAAAGGGATTAAATAAAAGCTACATGGATAGCGAATTATCGAGTTTTAGTAGTCTCTGTTTTAAATCTTCAAAGGTTGCTTGCGTATCCGCTTTTAAATCGACCTTATCATTGAATACAGCATTAATAGTGATTCGTAGATCATCGAAAAGTTCTTCTCTTATGGCGGATGAAATTTTATTCCAGTGATCTTTGGTCTCATTCGAAGAAATGGACTCGCTTTCTACAGGAATTTGATGTAGGTTTCTCCAAATTTTTACACTCTTCTCATCTAAGTATAATTTTGAAGTTGAATAAATTTTCTTCACGCTTAAAGGTTGACCTTCTTTGGCTACGACCTGAACAGATGTAGCTAAACGTTTGAAGTCGATGATAATGCTTTCAGCTCGTTTTATGAAATTTTCATCCACTTTTGCTTTTTCCTGTACTAAATGATCTTCATCTACTGGTGCGAATAACATAAATAAAATTTGAATTGGTGTCAATGAGCGAGGGTGAGATCTTTAATGTAAAGATACTGATTTTTGTGTTTCGATACTTAAAGTAATCGTATTTCAATATTGACTTTTTAGGTTGTGTTAAGCCTGAAGTATAGTTTTATTCATTCTAAAGTCATAGCATTCCGATGTCAAAGATGAAGTTCTTCTGGATTAGAGGTTTGGTTTGATTGTCCGGAATATTTATTGTTCCACAAGTCATTAGATTCGAACCATAAACTTTTCGTGCTACTCGAAAGTTCATCATATCGGAGATGATCTAGCCTTTAGACCTTTCGAGTAGCAAGATGCTCTTGGAGAGAATTGTGAGGCAATAAGCCACCTTTTCTTTTGACAACTCGAATGAATTCATCACATTCGCTTTCAGTCATGACACCATTTTCATAAGCCCACACAACCAAATCCATCGTGGTCAGATTGGTGATTTTATGTCTTTTACAGTATGCTGATACGTCTCTTAAGTTGCTAGAAACAACAATGTCATTCGTGAATCTACAATAACTCATGCAAGCACTTTCACCTCGCCCCATATCCATCAACGGACTAGTTAAATGACTGTATTCCTTCATCATTTCAATATTGGTCGGGAAATCAACGACATCAATAAATCCGAAAAAATCCGACATATTAGCAAGCATTAGAGCTGTTGTAGGGTTCTTTTCGAGTTCTGAAGTAACCTGCTCTAGAATGATCTTTTTGTTGTTTGGAAAGATGTTTCTTAAAGTAAAAAAGTGATCTGCTTGGATAAAATGAATGATCACATCAGCATCAAATACTAAGATTTTTTCCTCTGAAATCTCCATTATTCTTCTTTAGTTGTGTCATTCAGTTGAAAAACGTCAATGTCGATATCGGACATTAACTGAGCGTAGTCAGTTAATCCAATTATACTCTTTTGATACAGCTTTTTAGCTTTTTCATGATAGTCTGAAGACACAACTCTAGGCATAGTTGGTTCGTATAAATCAGTGGAATATCCTCTTATCTGAGCTGAGATTTTAACATCACTTTTGTAAGCCTCATACTCATCTTGGTTAATGAATTTGAGATTTAAGAGTCTGACAAGCATAGCTGATCTGGAAACTTGAAAGTATTGTTCAAGTTTGATGATTTCATCTAAAGAGATTCTCTTTTTTAAAAAGTCCTCTATAGAAAGGATCTCTTTGATACCAGCTTGTGGCATTAAGAGTTCATTGGAAAATTGATTAGCAAGTTTTTCTATGCCGTTTTCAGAGTTTCCAGTATTTGCTTCAAATGAAAAATTATCCTGAATAAACAGATGATACAACTCATGACCTATCGTGAAATGTTGTCTTCCTTTAGGATGAGAACAATTTATAAGCATGAAACGATCACCTTCTAACTTGGCTGCCATTCCAGAGAAAGAACCCGATACTTCCGCAAAAATGGTGGTGAGATCTAGTTTTAACAAGAGAGAATCAAAGCTAATAGGATCAGCCTCGCCAAGATCGTACAGACGCCTAAATTTAGACGCGTCTGTACTTGCTTGGTAATTCAGAAACTTTTTACTCATGCTTTTTCAGTCAGGCGATTTATTCGCTGATAGTTCTTCATGATTCTCTTGAACTTAGAAATAGTTTCTAAGTCTGATTTATTGAGATCATCTGCACGAAAAGCGAAAGTGATACCTGATGGTTTTTCTTCGAAAAAGTCAGAGAGGCTTACACCAAATAAATCAGCAGCTTTTTCGAGAACAGAGAGAGGAATTTCTCTTTTACCTGTTTCGTAATAGCTAATTTCTTCTCTGGACTTTTCTAGATACTCTGCTAACTGATCTTGGGTGAGGTTAAGATTCTCTCTCAATTGCTTGAAATTAGAGTAGATCAGAACGTTATCCATCTTATTCATTTTTTATTGTTTGGTGGTTGGGAAAAGTGTTACAAAAGTACATTCAATTTTTGATTTTCCCAAAAACTGTAACGCTCTACGAAAGACTAATAAAATCGCGGAAAAGTTTGTTTTTGCTGCAAAAGCATCGATTTGTATGGCTTAATTTTAGGCTAAATCTAATTGAACTAACTATAGAAAATGAAAATAACTTACCTATTTGGTGCAGGTGCTAGTAAGCACTGTTTACCTATCGTGAATGAGATTCCTGAGAGAATAGAGCGTGTTATATCTCTGTTGGAAAAACCAGAGTTTCAATTAAGTGATAGAGAGAGATTTGATATTCCCAAGCTTGATGCAAGCAAGTTGAAAATGCAAGAAACACTGATTGACGACTTACGATGGGTAGTACAAAATGCTAAGAACCACGCTAGTATTGATACGTTCGCTAAGAAACTCTTTTTAAAAGAGCAAGAGGAAGAATTTATGCGTTTAAAGGCGTGCTTCTCGGTATACCTGATAATCGAGCAAATTATCAATAAGCCAGATAAGAGGTATGATGGTTTTTATGCATCTATTCTAGAAGATGAGATCATTGGGTTTCCGAAAAACCTACGGCTACTTAGTTGGAACTATGACAATCAGTTTGAAATTTCTTTTTCGGAATACAGTGGCTCAAAATCACTCAAGACAAATGGGAGTTATCTCGGTACGACTTCTAAATACACTATCAATAGGCTGAATAATACCAAGCTTTCACTTATCAAATTGAATGGTTCTGCGAACCTTCTTTTAGATGAAGTTAGACGAAACTACTATTACTTAGATGAGATTCTTGAGGAATTGTCGAAAGAAGCTCTGGATGCCATCATTCGAAACTATGCGCTTATTTGTTTTGGTGGGCTTGGTGCGCGCATGTCACTTTCATTTGCATGGGAAAGAATTGGAGCACCTGAGAATGATATCGTGGAACATGCTAAACATGAAACGGCCGATACCGAAGTTCTGGTAGTGATTGGGTATTCCTTTCCGTATTTCAATCGTGGTATTGATAGAGAGATCATTGGGAATATGAAAGGTTTGCGAAAGGTATACTTTCAAGCTCCTGATGCTGACCTATTAGTAGAAAGATTTCAATCGATAAGGGATGACCTTGAACCAAAAATGCTCGTGCCGAGATTCGACTTGGAGCAGTTTTTACTCCCAAACGAAATGTAAGTTAAAAGGCAATAAAAGAGGTGAAGTTCATCGTGACTCAAACCAATTAGATTGGAACGTAAAGAATAGAAAGATGTCTCCTTCGATAGCTGACCAAAGAAAACATCAATTAATCAAATATCTCATGGACTGCGATGAACGTAAAGCGTTCATTGAGGAAGAGAAAAAAACGAAAGAAGACCCAGAGTTTGAGAAATATTTTCGATCCGCGGCTATGGAGTTTTTTTTGTTGATGATTCATCTAAAAATATTAAAAAAACAGGCTCAAGATTACTACCCTTACAAGAAGGTCTTACGAATGCTAAAATATGACGTACAAAGACAATGTCTCTAAAGAAGCAGGTCTAGAGTACTTCAATACTTGTAACCTAGAATTCGATTAAGATCCTTTCCGTTCGGTGGATTCAATGACAGCTAGCCAATTACGCTTTCCAAAGCTTCATCAGCATCCTTAAACATGAATGCCTTTTGGTAATTGATGGTAGTCGTAATAGAAGAATGACGGTAGAGCTTTTGTAGCATTTGCAGCGGTATTTTATCACCTGATAAATTACCAAATGTATGTCTGGCAATGTGCATTGTCAGACTCTTGGTAATTCCAGCTTGCTCGGCAATTTTTTCCAAATGCCTGTTGAACTTTCTATCAGCGGAATTGATGGCTCTACCCACCGCTTTAGCGTTCGATAAATCTTTGTGTCCCAACTCTGGGAATACAGTTCCTGACGGGTGGTTCAATTCCCTGTATTGATCTAAAATAGCCATAGCTTTAGCAGAGATTTTGAGTGATCCTGCTTTTGCGTTTTTACCCATTGCATAAAAAAGTCTATCCCCTTCAAAATCTGTCCATTTAAGCTTCAGTAGATCACCAACCCTAACCCCAGCAAAGTAGAGTGAGAATAGCCAAACGTTAAGTGCATGTCGTTGTGCTTTACTACTTAATTCAAGCTTTTCTAAAGCTTGAACTTCATAATCCTCTAAACCGATTTTTTCGCTATCGGGAATACTCACAGTTATCTTGCCGCGCCCAAAAGGGTAATGTTTTTGATCAACAAGTCCTTCATTGATAGCAAGATTATAAATAGTGCGAATTAAAATTAAGTGATTAACAATCGTGCGATCACTCAAATTCTTTGTGCCGCGCAACCATGCTTGAAAACTTTTGAGCTTCAGAGGCGTGATCTCTCTAAAATCAATATTCTGCCCACCAAGAAATGCCTTGAAATTTTTAACCCTTGAGGCATTTGATTTAGAAACGTTGTACTTACCTGATTTTTGGTCATTTTCAACGTATTGATCAGCTAAGGCAAAGAAATGTCCACTAGCTCCCTTTACTTGTTTACTTACCTGTTTTGACGAGATCAGCCCATCTTTTGAGGTCAACTCCAACAGCGTATCGTTGGCGTTAGCAAGCTTCTTGGCAATAAGGTTGTTCAATCTTACAGAGTTCGGGTGTCCTTTTTTAACGCGACATCCTTGTTTGTCCCAATGTTTCTCATCAATACTTTGCCCTGTTGCAATGAATGATGATTTTCTGTTTTCGGTAATCCGGATGAGTATAGGGTGCTTCCCTTCCTTATTTTTCCTACTCCTGATAATTGCCTTAATCGTTGCCATTACAGCTACTTTGAACGTTTCTAATAGTAAAGATACTGAATCAAGTTGGTGCAACAATGGCTCAACAAATGTTTGTTTTTAATGGGTTTTAATGATCTGTATTGGTTTGTTTTATTTTGTAATCGCATGATTTAAAGCCATTTGAACTTAGGTGGATATAATTGTCATAGAACTCATAACCCAAAGGTCGCAGGTTCGAGTCCTGTCCCCGCAACTAAAAGCAAAAGCCGATTCATTTGAATCGGCTTTTTTGTTTCTATACTTTTTTCATTGCCCATGAACAAATTCTGTTCCATGTTCTGCTGTCTACATTCAATTTAAGAAAGGATCTTTTTTGCACTTACGGCAATGGAACAGGTGACCATCTTGGTTCATACACATCAACCATTGTTGGTAATTGTATTCCTTTGTTTGCCGCTTCAGTTGTTTTTGATAAACCAGCTTTTCTGTTTTCATCGCCTATTTCAAAAATCACATAGTTTCCTCCATTAGGAGAAAATGAGCCTCCAGATACTTCACTGTTTATATCAGTTACATTTATCTGTCTCATATTACTTTCTGAAAAGTCATAATAGCTCAGATCTAAAAAACTAAGTTTTGTATTGTCAATGCTCCAAATGGGCATGTCTTTATTTTCAGCAATAAGTGTTTCGTCACTTCCATCTGGTTTAATGGTATAAGCATGCGTATACGATACATCGTCTTCATCGTATCTCCATGTTTTTGTGAAAGCTAGTGTTGGGTTAGCTGCGTTATTATTCCAACTTAACTCCTCATACCAAAATTGTTCTTCGTTCGGAGAACTTTTGAGTACGTGTAAATCACTCATCATAATTTGCTGGTTCGATGCAATTTTGGATTCAACAACAGCCATTGGTACGGTATATAAATTACAGGAGAATTGAGTGAGGTTATCATTATTGTCACCAATGTTAGAATTACCCGTCATTACAGAAATAGCCATTGTTTGATTGTCTGGCGATACCCCCAAGGAGCGTACGTCAAATCCAAAATCAGATATTTTTGTTTCCTCTTTCGTTTGCACATTTACTCTCCATGCTTCCCAAGCCGTTTCTGCAGGGCCTTTTGCACTGGCATAGTAAACGTATTTTGCATCAGGACTCCATGCTACATAGCCAGAAATTGGACTGCCGTCTGCTAACTGTTCTACAGAAGAGCCATCAGGATTCATTAGGTATATTTTTCGCGTATCACCGAAGGCAATTTTGAAATTACCAACATCTCTCATTACTTCTTGTAGAATACCATTTTGAGTTTTGTTTTCAACTATCGGATCATCATCTTTTTCGCAAGAAGTTAGTGATAGTAAAAAGAGATTTAGAAAGATTAATTGGAATATTAAATTCGTTTTTTTCATAATATCTATGTTGTAAGAACATTTTATGGCTCTCGTTAATAAGAGCATAAAAGGTTCTTTAGGTTACTTAGATTCTTGTTTACTCCAGGGGTGAAGTGTTCTCTAGCAAAGTCTGTATGAAAGCGATGATTTGCTAGAAAGGATATGTTTTCTTCTAGCCAGTGTAAGTCAGTGTATGTTTTATTTAAAATGGTATGCCATTCATTTCTGAGACTGTTCAACTTGATTAAGTAGTGATCACTGCTGAGATGAATTAAATCTGCATCACAAATTATTTGTTCACATAAATTCCTTGGCTTTTCTAACAGGTTGGTAGCCCCAATGCACCTTAGAATAGTTGCAATTTCATGATCTGGGCAGTTTTTGTTAGATAAAAAAGACTCTGCTATTTTTTTTGATTCTTGTTCATGTCTATCGTATGTTACAGTAAAGCCAGTGTCATGAAACCATCCAGCAATTTGCAGAAGTTGGATTTCTTTAAAGCTAAGGTTCATTCCATTTCCAATGATTTTTACCCCAGTAACAACATCTGTTGTATGTGCTATATTATGAAAGCTAAAACCAGGATTTAACTCGTTAAGTAGCTCGCGAACAAAAACTTCAACCTCATTAAGTAACTTATCTGAATTACCCGATCTCATAATTGGTTCGAAATTTTAGTGCGTTTTTCAGCAACAGAAGAAGCTCCGAAAACACCAAGGCCACCATTACTTATATTAGAGGGAATATTAGCAGCTGGTCCATCGAATAGGCCACCAAGAAACTCGCCATTTTGAGCTTGCAGTTGAAGGCTTCTAACATATTCGTAGTAATTAGCATCAATGGAAAGCATTTTTACTTGTAAGGTGTTCTCTCCATCAGGTAGATCTTCATCAATTAATGAGCCTACCTCTGTTCTTACCATATTACCGTCTATTAACAAGCTGTTGTCTAACACAGTAACGTCTACTATACTTCCAAGTCGGATTCCATTTAAGTAGGTTTCAAACAAGTAGTAGCTAGCCTCTCCATGACCATTTATGAATATCTGATATTCCAACTCTTCATCAATTGTTTCACTTTCAAACCAAAGTGAATCAATTGTGCCTACTGCAGACATTTTACTGGATGCTTCATAGCGTTCTCCGCTTGATAAGGCAACATCAAGTGTGTAGCTTTTACCTGTTTCTCCCTTTACAGTGGCGTCTGTTTCATATACGCCAGAAGCCGTTTCATTCAGCGAATGATAGTGTTCCCCATCAAAAATTGTAACCTGAGCATTGCTTACAGTTGTAGCAGGCTCTTGATTACTATAAGTAGAAGAAAAACTTAGTAAAACCGAGTGTTTTTTGGTTTCATCAGTAATCAATCCGTCAATAACCAATCTTCTACTTCCTTCGCTTGGTACAGGAAAGTCAACCCGTTCGGTACAAGACAATAAACCAAGTATCATCAAAATGCTACAAAAGAGTGTCGTTTTCATAACTAAAATTTTATGCTGTAAGCTACTGATGGAAGAATTGGGAAAAAGTAGGTTTTGGTAGCCTCTGTTCTTCCAGTTGATTCATTCTCGTTAAATCGAATGGTATATGGATTCTTTCTATAATACACGTTCATAATTGAGAAGGTCCATTCAGAAGCTATTTTCCATCTGTCTTTTCCATTTTTCCTAGGGCCCTTTTCTTCTGGAGTTCTCCCTTTTAAGGTCATGGATAAGTCTAATCGATGATATGCTGGTATACGAGCTGTGTTTCGATCTGAATAAACTGGAACTTCAGTTCCTTGAATAGCATACTTTCCTGTTGGAACTGTAACTGCTGGACCAGTTGAATACAGCCAGTTACCAGATAAGGTTGTGCGTTTGTTTAGTTCATAAATGGCAACAACAGATACATCATGCGTTCTATCGTAGGGTGCAAAAAACTCTTTGCCGTTATTTATTTCGGGTATCTTTCTTTTGGTAACAGACCAAGTGTATCCAATCCAACCTGTGAGTTTTCCATGATTTTTTCTAACCAAAACTTCAACTCCGTAAGAGTATGATTTTCCAAATCGTAACTCACCGTCTAAATATTTGTTGAGTTGTAATTCGGCATTGTCGCGAAAATCGATAGTGTTCCGCATATCCTTGTAGTATGCTTCAACACTTGTTTCTAACATGTTGTCAAGGAAATTTCGGAAATAGCCTACTGCATACTGATCAGCAAATTGAGGTTTTATGTTTGGGCTACTCGGTAACCAAACCGTAAGAGGGGAAGATGCTGTTGCATTACTTGCTTGATGTATAAATTGAGAGGTTCTATTATAGCTTGCTTTGATAGAACTGAAAGAATTGAGTGTATATCGTAAACTCATTCTGGGCTCAAAACTTGTGTAAGTATTAAATACTCCACTGCTGTAAACACTGCTGTCTTTTACCGTATAAATTGCTGGATTGGTTTTATCATACTCAAAAATTGTTGCCTTGCCCACATTTTGAAAAAGTGAAAACCGAACACCATATTCAACAGCTAGTTTGTCTCCAATTTTTTGGTCATTACTGATGTATGCAGCGTGTTCCCAAGCAGAATTAGAAGGCACTATTACCGGAGCAGTATTTGTTCCTCTATATGTACCAGGCTCTATCTCGTATCTTGCTGTTGCAAGGCCGAATTTAATTGTGTTCTTGGGGTTCAAATAGTAGGTAAAGTCACTTCTCCCTCCATAATTAGCAATCTTTGAATCGTAGGTAATGTTTTCGATATTATCATTGATTCTCAGCTTATACTTATATGTACTTGCGTAAAAAGTATTGGATAGAAAGAGGTTACTGTTAAAGATGTGGTTCCAACGTATAGTACCTGTTTGGTTTCCCCAATCTGTGCTAAAATTCTTTGATAGTCCTAGTACATCTTTCCCGAAGTAGCCAGATATAAAGATTCTATTGTTCTCATTGATGATGTAATTGGCTTTTGCATTAAAATCATAAAAATAGAGTTGGCTATTTCTCAAGTTGCTATCGGCAGAAAGCTTTGTAAATAAGTCTAGGTACGACCTTCTTCCAGATACTATAAAAGAACTTTTGTCTTTTATTATAGGAGCTTCTATAGTTAGGTTAGATGATAAAGGGCTTATTGAAGCAGAGCCCTCCAATTTCTTTAAGTTTCCCTCTTTCATTTTAATATCTAGTAATGATGACAATCTACCGCCATATTTAGCAGGAATGCCTCCTTTGTATAGTTTGAGATCTTTTATTGAATTAGAGTTGAATGCAGAGAAAATTCCTAAAAGGTGTGATGGGTTGTAAACAGGCGCATCGTCTAATAAAATCAAGTTTTGATCGCTATTTCCTCCTCTAACAAAAAATCCAGTATTAGCTTCTCCTCCAGATTGCACACCAGGAAGGAGTTGCACTGTTCTTAAAACATCGTTTTCGCCCATTAAGGCAGGGATTTTCTTAACGGATTTCATATCCATTCGTATGACTCCCATCTCGGTGTTTTCTAAGTTTTCTGTTTGATTTTTGTCTGAAATGACAAAAGTTTTTAGTGAGATAGCATCTTGTTTTAACTCGAAGTTTTTTGCCTTGTCGGCATTTATGTTGATTTGCTCACTGTATGCTTCATAGCCCAAGTAACTTATCTTAACAGTATATGTTCCTTTGGGTATTGAAATGGAATAGAAACCGTAAACATTGGCTGTAACACCTGTACTAAGCTCTTCAATGAATATGGTAGCCCCTATTAGTTCTTCGCCATTTGTTACATCTTTAATGTAACCACTTAGCGTTACTTTTTGCTGAGCAAATGAAACTGTTGCAAGACCAATAAATAAATATCCTAAGACGATTTCTTTCATTCCTTTTATAAATAACTTGTGGCTTTAATAAGCTGGAAAACAAGTTTTTATTGCGGAAATTCAGAGTCGAGTAGACCACTTGGAAGTTTAAGTAGATGAAACGGTCTTTTTTGTAGACGACAGAAAAGAGAGGGTTAAACGAACGATAAACCAATTGTCATCTTTTAGTATTTCAAGAGTATGGTTCTTAGGGTATAACAGTTGTAGTCTCTGCTTTACGTTAATGAGCCCTACCCCAGAGTACTTGTCTTTTTTCTCTTTGCTAGAGTTAATGGTGTTCTTTACTGTTAAATGAAGTTGCTTGTCTTGAGACACTAGTTTTACCAATACCTCAGAATTATTTTGGTAGCTTATGCCATGTTTGAAAGCATTTTCAATAAACGGTATTAGTAGCATAGGTTCTATGCTAAGATTGTTGAAATCGCCTTCGAACGTAACGGTGATTTTAACTCTTTCTGGTAGCCGTAGTTTTTGTAGTGAAATGTAATTCTCTATGTACTCAATCTCTTCGGGCAGGCTGATTTTCTTATGATCTGATTTGTATACAGAATAACGAAGCAATGCAGATAACGTTAGTGTGGCTTCTTCTGCTTTTTCGAATTGCTTGTTATTTATGAGTGCGTATAATGTATTTAGCGAGTTGAATAAAAAATGCGGATTGATCTGTGATTTTAGGAGTTTTAGTTCAGACTCTTTTCTGAGTTGTTCGTTTTTTACCCACATACCAATAAGCCGATAAGAAGTGCTAAGGGCCAGAATCATTAACAAGGGAAATAAACCATCAACAATAGCCACGCCTACATGCCATTGTTCTTCAAAGTAATCTGGTTCAAACGAATAAAAATCCTTAAGTACTTCTAGTGCGGTGAAAACAACTAGAGACATTACAATCCATAGAGAGTACTGTATGAATTTATCTTCTTTAAAAAATCTAGGAATTAAAAAGTTAGTGTTCAGATAGAATAGGCCAATAAGGAGCAGATTGTCTAGTATTTCAACCAGTAAGGGTAAAGGGTCGTTTGTAAATTCATGCCCCCCATCTTCTAAATAAATGGGTAGATATAGAAAAACAAACCACGCAGAAATATGAACAACAATGTCTTTTATTTTGCTTGACGAGTCCAAATGTGGTTGACGAAAAGAAATTATAATAATTGTGTTAGCGGTTAGTTTAGGTTATAAATATATGGCAAATCAACCAAATGATTTGGTTGACCATACAACATGGTTTAGGTAGTATTTTTAGAGAATGAAAGTAGATTGTGTCTTAGTTGATGATGAAGATCCGGCACTTCAGTTGCTGATTAACTATGCAGCAAAAGTTCCTTTTATTAATGTGAAATTTGCAACGAATGATGCGGTAGAGGCAATAAACTTCATAGAGAATAATAAAGTAGATCTTGTGTTTCTAGACATAGAAATGCCAGATGTAAATGGAATAAACTTTGTGAAAACGGTTACTAAGTCGCCACACATTATTTTTACTACAGCTTATGATAAATATGCCGTTAATGGGTTTGAATTGGATGTTGTAGATTACCTTTTAAAGCCATTTTCTTTTGATCGATTTTTAAGAGCTGCTAATAAAACCCTAAAGCTGGTACAGGGAGAAAGTACACGAGGCACTGAAGACACTTTTATCTGGATTAAAGTGGATTACCAGTTTAAAAAGCTAGAGATACAAGATATCTTATACATAGAAGGGCTAAAAGATTATGTAAAGATCTATACTGCCAACGGGCTGCTTATGACAAAGCTGAATTTAAAGCAAATTCATGCTAAAATTCCGCATGAGCGATTTATGAGGGTTCACAAATCATTCATAGTATCATTAAGTAAGGTAGACTCAGTACAAAAAGCTAAAATTTCTATCAGCAGCAGAGAAATTCCTATTAGTGAGAAAAAATGGGAGGAACTTTCAGAAAGGCTAAAGATGTAGTAATAATGTATCTTCTTTTACTGGCTTGTTTCCTCAAGATCTTTCCAGCTCCCAAAAGAGGTGTTTAAACTCGATAGTATGCTACCAGGGGTACTTTTAATTACCAATCTATTTCTCCTTTTTCTCGTTTGAATTCGGCATACGAACCAAACTGATAACCTGAATCAAAAATGTCGTTTGTCTTATATGTGGATACCGAAAGTTTACAGAATATCACTTCATCATAAATGAATTCAATTACTTTAAAATCAGTTTTATAAGTTTCATTGTATTTATGTACAACTTCACTTATTAATTTATCATCACCACTTATTATAGTAAACTCCATGATTATTATTTTACTCCGTTAATTAAAGTTAACCTTACATGTTGGGAACATAGCACTAAACTGATCAACAACATTCGAACAAGATCGACAATATGGATTTTCAGACTCAATGGTTAACTTCCCTCTTATATTAGGAAATGTTTGTCCTTTAACACCTCCTAAATTAGATGCTAATTGATTTAGCATTTTGAACTCAGAATCTGTATTCCGAAGCTAAAATGTAAGCTCCCATTATTGTGGCGTTTCGATCGATCAATGAGCAAGAGTGATGGATTCTATTTAAAGAACTGACATCCTTCTATATGTTGCTCATTATTCAACATGTTTTTAGTGACCAAGCAATGGAAAATTGTGTTATGAATATCAATACTGCAATTCAAAATGAAAATGCTGTCTCCTAAGTTCTCAACATTAATGTCTAACAAGAGGGCAGAGCTTGATTCCTCAGACCAAGTTCCAATTCCTGTAAATATTTTCTCATCGGATACATATATCTCAAATTCAACCTTTCCCATTGGGAAGATCTTAACATCTCTGAAAGGCATTTTTCTTCCCTCACTTAGAGGATCGTGTGAAACATGTTTTACTTCAATCTCTTCTGTGGGGATTGTTAGAGATTCTAATTTCAATTGATTATTAGAGAATAAATGCAATCCTAAATTTGACAACACTTTTGGCTTAAAAAGTAAAGATGTAGGTCCTAGTACTGCTAGAAGCAAGAAAGAATAAATTAAAAGTTTACTTCGGTCTAACTTGTCCATTTCTAATAATTGGGTTTGTGTAGATTTTGATTGAATCAGGTATTCCTTGCATCAAATGGCTATTAGGTGTTACATAGTTGGTGTCATTATAAATATCCCTTTCTATCCATTCGTGAAGTGGACTATATTCAAAACCTGGACTAGGTCTCTTTATAACTTCCATTCCAACAAGCACGTCATTATCATATTCATTTTCAGCATTAATACTAGGTGATACCATCCAGCTTCCTCCTCCCCATGACCAAAATACGTAGTAATCATAATCTGTTCTCTATTCTGAAGTCATTGAAGATCCTCCATGAATGCTACATAATGAACATTTGTTATGCCAATGAAATTACTTGCAAAGCGGTTTGTTTTGCAGCCATGATATACTGCTAGACTAGACTCATTAGCAAAATTAAAATCAATTTCTGCCCATCCTTCTAAAGTCATTTGAAAAGAATCCATCAATCTTCTTGTTTGATTGGAAAGATTATACTTGTGTTCTGCATTTCCGCCAGTCAACTCACCTCCTATAGGTCCATCTCCACGAGAATGAGTGAAGAAATCAACCATTTTTGTTTTACCATAACCGTTAGATTGAGCATCAGAGATAATATCTTCTACTTGCACTTCTAAATTAGCCAAATCCGTAGCGATCTGTCTAATGTAAATTGTATCTTTTTGGAGTCATAGTAATCTGAGTTAATTATTTCTTGATATCGTGTTTCTGCTGCATCTTTAAATTTTCCACCTGCATGGAGAATTATATAAACTCCTCCACCATTAGAATTTTTATTTTCCGATTTATTCACTGTTACTCCTGAACTAGAACTACTAGTTGTATCTTTATTTGTAACACTTTGTTCCCCATTCTCTCCTTGCATCCCATCTATATCCACCGAATTGATGACCTTGTTTCCTGCATTATTGTAGGGCGCTAAATGTGCATAATTAGCAGCCAGTGGGTCAACAGAGATAAAACGGCAGGTTCAGGCTGCGTATGCAGCGTGCTCCGTAATAATAGAGCCCACTTTCGCCAACGCACAGGCTGGCT
>DIYR01000240.1 GCA_002429085.1 Flavobacteriales bacterium UBA6049 | reverse complement strand
AACTTAGATCGTATGATCAAAAAAGAGAAAATCTCTGAGGCTGATAAAGCAGCGACCTTAGGTAACATTACCACTTTTACTTCGATAAATGAAGGTGTTGTTGGCGTTGATTTAGTAGTTGAAGCAGCAACGGAAAACGTAGATTTAAAACTTAAGATCTTTAAAGATTTAAGTGATGCTACAGAAGATCATGTAGTATTAGCTTCTAATACATCTTCTATTAGTATTACTAAGATTGCTGCGGTAACTAACAGACCTGATAAAGTAATTGGTATGCACTTTATGAATCCTGTTCCAGTGATGAAATTGGTTGAGGTAATTCGTGGATATGCTACCTCTGATGAGGTTACAGAAAACATTATGGACTTATCTAAAAAATTAGGTAAAGTGCCTGTTGAAGTAAACGATTACCCTGGGTTTGTTGCTAATCGTATTTTGATGCCAATGATCAACGAAGCCATCATTAGCTTACATGAAGGTGTTGCTGGTGTTGAAGAAATTGATACTGTAATGAAACTAGGTATGGCACATCCTATGGGCCCATTACAGTTAGCCGATTTTATTGGGTTAGATGTGTGTTTAAGCATCTTAAACGTATTGTACGAAGGGTTTGGAAATCCAAAATACGCTCCATGTCCATTGCTAGTTAATATGGTAACTGCAGGTAAATTAGGTGTGAAATCTGGCGAAGGTTTCTACAGCTGGACTCATGGAACAAAAGATTTGATTGTTGCAGATACTTTCAAAAAATAAGTACGAAACACTTCAGGTTTTTCTGAGGTTCTAACAACAAAAAGGGGAACTCTTTCGAGCTCCCCTTTTTTATTCTAATCAGTCTGTTGAAATTAAATAATCATTCCTGCAGCTACCGTTTCGTTAGTTGTTTCGTCAACAAGAATGATGCTTCCTGTATTTCTGTTACGCCTATATTGATCGATGAATAAAGGATTGGTTGTTCTCAACCTCACACGTGCGATATCGTTCATTTTAATCTCTTTATCGTCTTCCATACGATGAAGAGTATTGATATCCATTTTGTAGTTGATTTCTTTAATCATGGCTCTTGCCTCATTAGAGGTATGACGAACTACATACTTCCCTCTTGGCATTGGACCTTTTGGATTTAACCAACATAACATACATTCTACATCTTGCGTAACTTCTGGTTGATTGTTCGTTCTAACAATCATATCGCCTCTTGAAACGTCAATATCGTCCTCAAGAGTTATAGTAACACTCATTGGAGCAAATGCCTCTTCTACTTCTCCATTAAATGTATCAATGGATTTAATCCTAGACTGGAAACCACTTGGCAATACGGTTACTTCATCACCTCTCTTGTAGATTCCTCCTGCAATTCTACCAGCATAACCTCTGTAGTCATGATACTTATCGTTATGAGGTCTAATAACTGTTTGAACAGGGAAACGACAATCAATATGATTTTGGTCTGATCCAATGTGAATTGTTTCTAATTCATTCAACAGTGTTCCACCCTGGTACCAATCTAACTTCTCAGATTTGTTCACAACGTTATCACCATGCAATGCACTAATTGGAATAAAGCGAACATCGTGCACATCTAACTTAGCCGCAAAGGTTTTGTACTCCTCCACTACTCTATTAAATGCTTCTTCTGAATAATCCACTAAATCCATTTTATTGACACACACAATTAAGTGTGGTATCTGCAGTAGAGATGCAATGAAAGAGTGACGAGCAGTTTGCTCTACTACCCCATTTCGAACATCTACTAAAATAAGAGCCAAATTTGCTGTTGAAGCACCAGTAACCATGTTTCTGGTGTACTGAATGTGGCCTGGTGTGTCAGCAATAATGAACTTTCTCTTAGGAGTAGCAAAGTATCTATACGCTACATCAATGGTAATTCCTTGCTCTCTTTCATCTCTTAATCCATCGGTAAGTAGAGCTAATTCTACATGGTCTAACCCTTTACGATTACTGGTAGCCGTAACAGCTTCCATTTGATCTTCGAAGATCGACTTTGAATCGTATAACAAGCGACCAATCAAAGTACTCTTACCATCGTCTACGCTTCCTGCAGTAGTAAAGCGCAATAATTCCATATCTAAATAACTAGTTGAACTCATGATTTTGTGTGCTTGTTGTTTAGAAATAACCTTGCTTTTTTCGATCTTCCATACTTGTCTCAGATCGCTTGTCATCGGCTCTGTTTCCACGTTCCGTTTGACGTGCAGCGGCTACTTCACCAACAATTTTATCTAGAGTATCGGCATCAGATTCAATTCCACCAGTAATGGTTATATCTCCTAGTGTTCTAAATCGAATTTGCTTGTTTATTACTTCTTCACCTTCGCGTAACTCAATGTGTTCAGACATTGGAATCCATGTGTTATTTCTCCAAATAACATCTCGGTTGTGCGCTATGTATAAAGAAGGGATGGCTATATTTTCAGCAAGAATGTATTGCCACACATCCATCTCTGTCCAGTTACTAATTGGGAATACACGGAAGTGCTCACCCAT
>DIYR01000198.1 GCA_002429085.1 Flavobacteriales bacterium UBA6049 | reverse complement strand
ATACCTACCCACCATACAAAGTTGGTGATATCCCAGGCCCAACCTACAGTTGTATTAAGACCCCACACACCAATACCTCTACCGATCGTGTAAGTAATACATCCAAGTCCCCATAAGCCCATTACTACGGCAAGACTAAAAACGCCCCACCAAAGCTTATTGGCTTTACCTTCTACTGGAGCACATACCTCTTCTGTGATCTTGTGATAGTCAACATCAGTACCCAGAATCAGGGGCTCTCTTACTTCAGCTTCTTTAACCATGAATGATCTGATTTATTAGGATCAATTAATGTGCGTGTTCTTCGTGATTTGTGTGTTCTTCATGACCGCCTTCTTCACCATGTCCATGATCATCACCATGACCATGTCCACCTGAAGCATGTTTCTTGTGGACTTCCATTACTCTCTCTTCGTCTACGTTTCTAACTTTTGTTAGATAGTATACATTCGGTTTCACACCGATTTCTTCCAATAGAGCATAAGATCTATCGTGCTTCGCTTCTTTAGTAACAGACATTTTTGGATCATTCAAGTCACCAAACTTAATAGCTCCTACAGAACAAGCATTAGCACAAGCACAATCTATATCACTTTCCTCAAGAGGACGACCAGCTTTCTTCGCTTTCAATTTCGCTGCTTGAGTGCTTTGAATACAGAATGAACATTTTTCCATAACCCCACGTGATCTTACTACCACGTCTGGATTCAATACCATTTTTCCTAAATCGTCTTGTGAAGGATTCACATCAGCGAATTTAGCATCTCCAGTATAATTGAACCAGTTGAATCGTCTCACTTTATACGGACAGTTGTTCGCGCAATAACGTGTACCGATACAACGGTTATAAGTCATTTGGTTGAACCCTTCGTTACTGTGAGTAGTTGCTGCAACTGGACAAACTGTTTCACAAGGAGCGTGATTACAGTGTTGACACATTACTGGTTGGTAAACAACTTCTGGATAAGCAGAAGGAATTTCCATTTTACCGTAAGTATCAATCGCACCTAATCCTTCTTCTGCACCTTTTTCTTTAGTCATATCAGAAGAGAAGTAACGATCGATACGCAACCAACTCATGGTTCTCGTGCGTCTTACCTCGTCTTTACCAACTACAGGCACGTTATTCTCTGCATGACATGCAATAACACATGCTCCACAACCATAACATGCATTCAAGTCAATTGACATACCCCAACGATGACCTAAAGCAATATCATGAGCACTCCAAAGATCTAACTTAGATATGTGCTTTGGTTGTCCATAAGAATCTTGAAGAATATGATCAGGATTCCAAACTTGCTTATCGTTCTCCTTGTATGTTTTTAATGACGTTTCGTTAACGATTTTTCTACCCATCATTGTGTGATGTGTTTGAGTAGAAGCAATCGCGAATTCTTTTTCAGTTGGCTCAATTGTTACGCCACTCATACCAAATGAGAAGTTGTTGCCGTACTCAACTAATGGGAACATGTTTGTTCCAATTGTACGTTCTTCTCCATTCGTAGAATCACCCTGAGCTACAACCTTACCTGCTTTAGTTCTTCCGTAACCAAGTGCGATGGAAACAGCACCTTTTTTCTGACCAGGAACTGCAACTACAGGCATCTCTAATGTTGTGCCACCAATAGTAATTTTTGCAACCGTTGCAGGAAGCTTTTCTGCAAGCTCAATATTATAGATTTCATTACCACTACCATCAACCATATCGGTTGGGTTCATAGCTATGAAGTTATCCCAAGTTACCTTAGACACTGGATCTGGCAACTCTTGTAACCATGGGTTATTCGCATGGTTACCTTCACCTATTCCGTTTGACAAGTAAAACTCTACTTCCCAGTTAGAAGACTTTGATTGCTTAACAGCATTTGCTGCCGCTCCACTCAATGAAGCCATCAAACCTTCTGTCATTATCTCAGCACCTTCCTGTGTACTGTTGTAACTAAATACACCATCGTGCACAGTTGAATTCCAAAATGCTTCGAAAGAAGAATATTGAGACTGCATTGGGAACATGTTCGCTTCCCAATTTTGCTTCAAGAAATCATAATAAGAAACTGTAGTACCACTCCATGCCAACATACTCTCTTGAGCCTGACGTGTATCAAACAGTGGAGAAATGGTTGGCTGAGCAATTGAATACTCATTTCCTTTCGGATTGTAATCATTCCATGATTCTAAGAAATGATTATCTGTTGCATTGATTGTACAAAGACTAGCTGTCTCAGTTAAACGATCATCAAATGCAATTGATGTTTTAACTTTCTTAAGCCCTGCCTCAAACTTCAATTTTGCAGGAGCCGAGTATACAGGATTAACTCCATAAACCAATAACACGTCTACAGAACCTGCATTCATCTCTTTTGCTAAATCTGCAAACTCAACATCATTAGATTGCTTGAGATAAACAGGAGTGTTCAGATCAATTGTTGAACCGTAAGCTCCTAACATTTCATTGATACCATTCACTAAAGTTTGGATATCAACATCATTTGAATTCGCAACAACTAATGCTTCACCTTTAGCAGCCCACAAATCATTAGCAGCATGCTTAAGCTTCTCATGAACATTGTTGTCAGATTCAAACTTCTTACCTGACAACGCTGCTCTTCCAGCCTTCTTAGCAATCAAATTATAAAGCTCAATTAAAGCTAAGCCTTGCTCTGAAGGAAGAATAGCACCACGAACATCTGCATTTGAACCAGTAATCGTCATAGTTGATTCGAACTGGTAATGCTTAGACATCCATGCTCCATCAGGATTTCTTCTAACTGTATATTGGTTTTGGTTCTGGATGTGATTTAACCAAGTAGTTAAGAAATCTGCACCGAAACCAACAACCGTTTTTGCATTTTCAAAATGGTAGTTTGGTATAACCGCTTTACCAAATGACTTTTCATTTGCTTTGATCATACCTGCGAAACTGTAAACATCATAGCTTACGTGTTTCACATCTGCACCACCTTCACCTCCATAAGTCTCAGCCAACTTATTGAAAACTGCTTTGGTTGAAGGGGAAATAATAGAGTTCGTTAGTATTCTAACTTTAGAACCATTTGCTTTAGCCCTTTGCAATGCTGCTGTAGCAGTTGCATCGATATCGCTCCAAGCTTTTAATTCACCACCGATTGTTGGCCCTTGTAATCTCCCACTATCATAAAGCGATAGAATAGATGCGTTCACCCTAGGCGAAACACTTCCTGAAGTTACAGATGAAAGTTTATTTCCATTTATTAAGATCGGACGTCCTTCTCTAGTTTTCACTAAGATTGAACAGTAATCCGAGCCATCAGCATAAGTTGAAGCATAATAATTCGCAACACCTGGAACTATCTCTTCTGGCCTAACTACAAAAGGAATTGACTTCACTACTGGAGTCTCACATGCTGCAGCTGTAGCAGCAGCAACACTAAACCCAACAAATTTTAAGAAATCTCTTCGAGAAGTAGCCGTTTCGCTCAATTTCTCGTCAGCCAAAAACTCTTCTGTAGTCGCTGGCGTTTGAAATTCGTTTTGAGCTCTTTCAACAAACTCAGGCGTATTGTTGTATTGCTCTAAACTATTCCAATATTTTCTTGAACCACTCATATTATCCCTTCTTGATGTTTGAGACAAACAATATCGACTCTAATTAATAATGGCATTTTCCACATTCAAGACCACCGATCTGAGAAACTGTAAACTTCTCTAATCCTTGATCTTTATACTTCTCTACCAATTCCGCGTGGATCTTATCGTAATAATCATTTCCACCCATTTTCACTTCAGTTTCACGGTGACAGTTAATACACCATCCCATTGTCAACTCAGCGTGCTGATGCATTGGATAATCGAAAGTCTCAACTTCACCATGACAAGTTTGACACTCAATCTCACCAACAACTACGTGCTGAGAGTGGTTGAAGTAAACGTGATCTGGCAAATTGTGAATTCTAACCCACTTGATTGGTTTACCAGGCTTATCGTAAGAACCTGTTTCTGGATTGAATCCAGCAGCTTCATAAATTTTAGAGATTTCTTCGGTACCCCAACGAGAACCTTCGTTGATCCCTTTATGACAGTTCATACATACGTTTACTGAAGGAATACCTGAATGCTTTCCTTTCTCGGCACTTGAGTGACAGTAAACACAATTAATTCCGTTATCTCCAGCATGGATTTGGTGAGAGAACTTGATTGGTTGAGTTGGAGCGTAACCATCGTATACACCTACTCCAATTAATCCTTCCCAAGCAACATTTAGCACACCAACCAGAACAACAACCATTAGCAACATAACTGCTACCTTGTTATTATTCATCCATAGAGCTAGCTTCTCTTTACCTGTTAAATCGAAATCGACTTCTTCTCCAGCTGCACGATAAACTTCTTCTCCTTTTATATCGTACAACAAGCGCTTCACAGATGTTTTCACATCCATTAACACCTTAATGATCACTAAGAAAATCACCAAGAAACCTAATAACCAGAACATGGTGTAATCTTTACCAGAAGCAACCTCTGGACCAGGAACAGGATCTTTTGGCTCTGGTGGTGCAGGAGGATTAGCAATATAACCTAAGATTGCCTTTACTTCTTCATTAGAAATAGGCATAGCAGGCATAATAGAGTTGTTATACTCAGCAAACAAATCAGCCGCATAACTATCCTCTGGATGATCTGCCAAATACTGTTGCGAGTTTTGAATCCAAGCGATCAAAGCCTCTTCAGACTCCCACCTATCTTGAACCCCTGCCAACGCAGGACCTACTACTTTTTTGTCAAGTTTGTGACATGATGCACAGTTCGCCCTGAACAATTTCTCTCCATCCTGAGCAATCGAACTGAAACTAAGTGTCACGAAAAACGTTAGCACTAGAGCGTGCAGCCAACCCGAATAACGTGTAGTTCTATTCATGAATTTATTCTTTCCGAGGTTCCTATTTGCGGTATACCTACAAAATTCAATGGGCAAAAATAGAAGAATGGGCAAATTGGGGTTAAGCACGGTTACTATTTTGGATTGACGGCAAATAATTTAGATGGATTCTAAATTAAATATTTAGTTAACAAGTGATCGACATGTAACAAGTTGCAAATGAAGCTTTTAATTAGATTTGATTCCATGAAGAGATTATACCTCACAGGAGCTATATCATTGGTGCTTAGCACCTTGAACACAATAAGTATTGCACAGAACTTTGACGAGCATCCTCGTTATGATCGTTTGCAATCAGATGAGCCTAATGTAACCATTCATCAAGATGAACAACTAGTGCAACTTATTGCACAATACTCCGATTACCACGAGAAGCACCCAGAAATACCCGGTTATAGAATAGAAATATACTCTAGCTCAGGTGCGAATAGTAAGCTAAAAGCACGCAGTAATCGCATGCAGTTTATTCAGCAATATGATTCCATACCTGCCTATGTGGTTTGGGAATATCCGAATTTCGAAGTACGTGTTGGTGACTTCAGAACAAAGCTTGAAGCAGAGCAAGCACTACAAGATATTATTCCGTCTTTCCCCTTTGCGTTTATTACAAAAGACGATATTGAGTTACCACCACTCATTGCTACAGAAGATCAATGACACATAATTAATTCCACAATAAAAAAGGCGATGTTCAATGAACATCGCCTTTCTTTTTATAACGTAATCTCCGGATTATAACTTCTGAGCAATTTCTACCTCTTCGTATCCTTCGATGATATCTCCTACTCTGATATCGTTGTAGTTCTTGATATTCAAACCACACTCGTATCCCGCTGCTACCTCTTTCACATCGTCCTTGAATCGTTTCAATGAACCTAGTTCACCAGTGTATGTAACAACACCTTCACGAATCAATCTGATCTTCGTATTACGCGACACTTTTCCATCTAGCACGTAACAACCTGCAATTGTACCAACTTTCGAAATCTTGAACGTTTCGCGAATCTCGATGTTGCAAACAACCTGCTCTTCGGTTTTCGGCTTCAACATTCCTTCCATGGCTGTCTTCACCTCTTCAATAGCATCGTAGATAACAGAGTATAGTCTGATATCGATATCTTCTTTCTCTGCCAATTTACGTGCACTTCCAGAAGGACGTACTTGGAAACCAACGATGATCGCATCTGAAGCAGATGCTAACAACACATCAGATTCTGAAATTTGACCAACACTCTTGTGAATGATGTTTACTTGAATTGATTCAGTAGATAACTTCAACAATGAATCTGCTAATGCTTCAACCGATCCATCCACATCACCTTTCACAATCACATTCAACTCTTGGAAATCACCTAGAGCAAGACGTCTACCGATCTCATCAAGTGTAATATGTCGTTTTGTACGGAAGTCTTGTTCTCGCGCCAGTTGCTCACGCTTCGTAGCTAATGCTTTTGCATCTCTTTCTTCTTCGAACTCTTTGAATGCATCACCTGCATTTGGAGCTCCACTAAACCCTAGCATAGAAACTGGATGTGCTGGCCCAGCGGATTCGATAGCATGTCCACGCTCATCAAACATCGCCTTGATACGCGCGTAATGACTACCTGCCACTACCATATCACCAACTCTTAATGTACCAGTTTGTACCAATAAGGTTGTTACATAGCCTCTACCCTTATCTAAAGATGCTTCAATTACAGTACCCTCAGCTCTACGCTTAGGGTTAGCTTGCAACTCAAGTAACTCAGCTTCAAGTAATACTTTTTCTAGTAAATCATCTATTCCAATTCCATTCTTAGCAGAAATCTCTTGCGCTTGGTATTTACCACCCCAATCTTCTACTAACATATCCATTGTTGCTAATTCTTCGCGTATACGATCTGCATTAGCTCCTGGCTTATCGATTTTGTTGAATGCGAATACGATTGGAACACCTGCTGCTTGAGCGTGATTTATAGCTTCTTTTGTTTGAGGCATTACGCTATCATCAGCAGCAATTACAATAATTACCAAATCGGTTACCTGCGTACCACGTGCACGCATCGCTGTAAAGGCTTCGTGACCCGGAGTGTCTAAGAACGTGATGCTCTTACCATTTCCAAGCTCTACATTGTATGCACCAATGTGCTGGGTAATTCCACCAGCCTCACCAGCGATAACATTGGCTTTACGAATATGATCAAGTAAAGATGTTTTACCATGATCTACGTGACCCATCACCGTTACAATTGGAGAACGAGGTAGTAAATCTTCTGGACTATCTACAATCTCTTCTTCAACTTCTTCTTCTTCGGTTGCCTTAATGAACTCTACTTCGTAACCAAACTCTTCGGCCACCATTGTTAAGTTCTCAGCATCTAAACGCTGGTTAATAGAAACCATTAACCCTAGGGACATGAATGCTGAAATAACTTGTGTTACACTCACATCCATTAAAGAAGCCAATTCATTTGCAGTTACAAATTCTGTAACCTTAATGATTTTCTTTTCAGCCTCTTGTCTTGCCAATTCTTCCTCGCGCTGTTCAGCATGTGCTTGACGTCTTTCACGTCTGATTTTGGAAGATTTGGATTTTCCACCACCACTTAAGCGTGCTAGTGTTTCTTTAATTTCTTTCTGGATTGCTTCTTCGTTAGGAGCCTCTTTTTGTTGATTTCGGCCTCTATTTCCAGGCTTATTATTGCCTTTATTACGAAGTTGCTTGTTATTGTCTCTTCGGTTGTTATTACCACCTTGACCACCTCTGTTACGGTTATCGCCACCGCCACCAGCAGGGTTGATGCGTTTGCGCTTGCGCTTCTTCGCATCTGTTGCCTTATCATCAGAAGAAGATGCCACTGGCTTTTTCTTCTTAGGAGGATCTACTGGTAATACAATTTTACCTACAACTGTTGGCCCACTCAACTTCTTAGCTTCAACTTTGATAGTTTCTGCTTCAGAAGGTCTGATTGGTTCAGCTTTCTTCTCAACCTTCGGTTCTTGCTTAGGCTGCTCCTTCTTAGGAGTAGGAACAGGCTTAGGCTCTTCTTTCGGTTTAGCCGCTGGCTTTGGAGCAGGCTTTTCAGCTTTCGGCTTTGGAGCTTCTTTTACTGGTTCAGGTTTTTTCTTAGGCTTCTTAGACGGTCTAGTCTTTAAATTTAGACTATCTAAATCAATTTTACCTAATACCTGAGGCCCATCACCTTCTTCACCTGAAGCTTCTACCGGCTGAACTTCTGGAGCCTTGCTCTTAACCGGTTTTTCTTCTTCAACTGGAGCAGGAGCAGGTTCTTCTTTTGCCTCTGGCTCTGGAGTAGCTACCTCTGGCTTCTCCTCTGCAACAGCTTCAACAGGCTTTTCTTCTTCCTGTTTAGGCTCTGGTTTTTCTTCCTCAGTTGCAGTAGGGCTTGGACCAGCATCTGGAGCAACCACTGGAGTCTCAGCCGTTTCTTGAACAAACACTTCGTCTTGAGTATCCTCAACAACAGTGTCTTCTTCATCACGACTTTGATCTTCCAGAGTAATGGTTTCTCGCACTACCCTATTTTTCTTTAATTCTTGCGACTTTTCTTTAGCGGCCTTATCAGGCATAAACTCAGAAAGCATCGCCTCATAGGTAGTATCATCAATCTTCGTATTTGGTTTTGCATTTTCTTCAAAACCTTTAGAAGAAAGAAACTCCACTAGAGTTGAGATTCCAACGTTTAGCTCTTTGGCTACTTTACTTAATCGCTTTGGTGCTCCTGCCATACAGTACTAATCCGATTTTCGGCAAATTAAATG
>DIYR01000231.1 GCA_002429085.1 Flavobacteriales bacterium UBA6049 | reverse complement strand
AGTTGCCTGAGTTAAAATGCTGTTAAGCACCACTAGTCCTGATTTCTACAGTTTAAATTCGTCTGCCTAAATCAAATAGTATAGTCATGTTCAAACGCTACGCACTCATCATATCTCGCATTTTTGTTGGAGCATTATTCATAGTATCTGGCTTAATAAAAGCCAATGATGCTTTAGGGTTTTCATACAAACTAGAAGAATATGTTGCACCAGATGTACTGAATTGGGTTATATTTCAGGGGGTAGAGTTAGAACTAGCTGCTTTAGTTTGTATTGCTGAAATACTGCTCGGAGTAGCTGTATTGGCTGGCGAAAAGTTCAGGTTAGCATCATGGTCGCTATTACTCATGATTGTGTTCTTTGCTTTCTTAACAGGATACACTGCCATTGGAAACTGGTTCTTTGAAAATCATGAAGCAGGAATAACTCAACAAGCAGAATCGGCATTTGGCTTTGAAGCAAGAGATATTCACTATTTCAAAGACTGTGGTTGCTTTGGTGACGCCATTCAACTTACACCCATGCAATCGTTCTTGAAAGATGTAGTGTTGTTAGTATTCATCTTAGTGTTGTTTGTATTCCAGAAAGATGTAGAGAGCAATACCCAAAAAGACGATTACTTATACTATGGAGCTTCTTTAGGCTTAATAACTTTGTTCAGCCTTGGAGTTCTAGGCTGGTTCTTCCCTGTAGTTTTCAGTTTAATCACATTCGTTGTAATGATGGCAATTCGTCACTTTATGCAAAGCGATATAAAAGGATGGGTAATGGCCATTGCAGCAACACTTATTAGTGGAATTTTCACATGGTATACCTATGCTTACTTACCAATCAAAGATTTTAGACCGTATGCTATTGGAAAGAATATTACCGATGGTATGATTATGCCAGAAGGAATGGAACCCCCACAATACATGGTTATGTATACCATGGAAAGTCAATCTACAGGCGAAACACAAGAAGTATCATCTATTGATTACCTAGAAAAGGAAGTTTGGAAGAATAAGGATTTAAAAATTATCCACACTGGAGATCAGATTCTATATAAAGCAGGTTACGTACCACCAATTCATGATTTCGTATTAGAAGATTTAACGGAAGGTGGAGATCGTACTGAAGAGATATTGGCCCTAGATCAAGTGGCTTTATGGGTTGCTTATGATATCTCTAAAACGGATTTAGATGTTCAAAATCAAGTGGCTGATATCAGTAATCAGTTGCAGTCAAGTGGTGTTCCAGTGTTTGGTTTAACGGGTGGAATGTACGATCAGGTAGAAGACTTTCGACATGCACACAACTTGGCATTTCCATTCTTATCATGTGATGCTACAACTCTTAAAACAGTAATTAGAAGTAACCCTGGATTGGTATTGTTGAAAAAGGGTACCGTTGTTGGCAAATGGCATCACAACGATATTCCTACTTTTGAGCAGCTAAGCGCTCAATGGTAGAAATAAATGAGAAAAAAAATAGTTGCTGGTAACTGGAAAATGAACTTGAATCGCTCAGAAGCTACTGAGTTGATTAACACTGTTTCAGAACACCTTTCAGGCGATATTCAAGATCGTCATATTTGGATTTTCCCTCCATTCCCATTTTTAACGGATGCAGTAAGGAAAACAGCAGGAACTCCTATTAAAGTTGGAGCTCAGAATTGTTCAATGTATACTAGTGGAGCCTACACAGGCGAAGTAGCAGCAGATATGATAGCTAGCTGCGATGCTGAACTAGTGTTAGTAGGGCATTCAGAAAGACGCCAGTATTTCAACGAAAGCAATTTGGTGTTAACTGAGAAAATCAACCAAGCATTGGGTAACAATTTATGTCCAGTGTATTGTGTTGGAGAAACGTTAGAAGAGCGCCAAGGAGGAAAAGTAGAAGAAGTTATTGAGAAACAATTGGTTCAAGCATTGTATCACTTATCTGCTGAGAAGCTACAGCAGGTAGTAATTGCTTATGAACCAGTTTGGGCTATTGGTACAGGAGAAACTGCAACACCAGATCAGGCTCAAGAAGTTCATGCATTTATCCGTAAAGTATTGGCAGATCAATATGGTGAAGAAGTAGCAAACGAAATCTCTATTCTATATGGTGGTAGTGTTAAGCCAGCCAATGCAGAAGAGTTGTTTGCAATGAACGATATAGATGGAGGATTGATTGGTGGAGCTTCATTAAAAGCTTCAGACTTTATTGCCATTTTCAACGCACTGTAATTCATGGAATACGTAGAAGTAACCTTCCAACTTTCACCTAAAGAACCCTGGAACGATCTGCTGGCCGATGCGCTAGGAGAAATCGGTTTCGAAAGTTTTATGGATCAGGACGAATTGTTCTTGGCATACATACAAAAGGCAGAGTTTAACGAGGAAGCCTTGAAAGAAGTGTGGGTGCTGAATGAAGAAAGTGTTTCTGTTCAATATCAGTTACAAACAGTACCAAACGAAAACTGGAATAAAAAATGGGAAGAAAACTTTCATCCAGTTGAGGTTGATGATGATGTGATTATAAAGGCAAGTTTTCACAACGTAGAGAAAAGCTATCCGTATGAGATCTTGATCGACCCTAAAATGGCTTTCGGAACAGGTCATCATCAGTCTACATTCTTAATGGTCCGCCAAATGTTGGGTATAAACTTTGCCAACAAGACAGTGCTAGATATGGGTAGTGGAACAGGTGTGTTAGCTATTTTGGCTAAAATGCGCGATGCTGGTTACACCAAAGCGGTAGATAACAACGATTGGGCTTATGAAAGTACCAGAGAAAACGTTGATAAAAACGGCTACCCAGATATTGAGGTAGTACTAGGTGATATTGACTCCGTAAAGGGAGATAAATACGATGTGATTCTAGCGAATATCAATCGCAATATTGTAATTGATCAAATGCCGTTCTATGCTAATATGCTTCCACAAGGTGGAGAATTACTAACTAGCGGATTTTTTGAGCACGATGCTTCTCTCATTAAAGATGCAGCAGAGAAAGCAGGTTTTGCGTTATTTCAAGAGAATTATAGAAATGATTGGGCACAGCTCACGTTTGTAAAATCATAAGCATATGAACTTCTTCTTTCGGTTTCTAACTACCCTAATAGCAATTGTAATGGTCTCTATTTCAGTTGCTCAAGATCGCTATCCTTCCGATCCGGAGAAGTTCTATAAAGAAATAGAAAAAACGTTTAATACCGCCAATAGAAGTCAGGCAGCAGATCTTCTGAAACAACTGGAACCCATTTTTTTAGAGGAAACAGGTAAAAACGATCAGGAAACAATCATTGAAACAGTGAACAAGCTAGATGATTTAAAGTATCGTACGTTTCCTGATATGTCTGATTACTTGTGGACCATTGTTGCACTACAAACCGAGGTCATGGATGGTAGTCAATTTGCGCTATTTCATGATTACATTGATAAGTTAGACGATAATCCTAAAAACAAGAAACCATTAAAGGATTACATTGAGTTTGCAAAGAATTTCTATGGTGGTAAAGTACTATTTACAACTAGAAATAATTCTGTTGCTTGGGTTGGACATACTGATAATTATGATTTCTCATTCGATACAAAACCAATATTGACACTCAAAGATCTTCGGTTATCATGTTATGCCAAAGGAGATAGTTTAACTATTTACGAGACAGAAGGAGAGTTAGATGTATTGGAGCATACCTTTGAAGGAACTGGAGGTAAAGTTCTTTGGGACCAGTCTGGATTTAAAGAGACAGAAGTAAATGCACAAATCAGATCTTACAAAATTAATCTGCGAAAGCCAGAATACCAGACTGATAGTGTAGCATTTGTGAATACCAAGTATTTCAGTGAACCAATTATGGGGAGCTTACGAGATAAGGTACTTGCACTGGCTAGTGAATCAAGAAGATCTTACCCCAGATTTGAATCTTATGCATCAAGACTTCCTATCAAAAACATCATTGACGGTGTAGATTATGATGGAGGTTTTGCTCAAGAAGGACCGAAATTCTTAGGAGCTGGAACACCTACAAACCCAGCAAGAATCATAATCTATCGAGATGAAAAGCCTCAGTTAATAGCCACATCTCAACGATTCTCTATTAGGATGCAAGATCCTATAGTGGAAGATGAAACCAAAAAGAAGAAAAAGAAAGACAAGGAAAAAAGAGTTGAGAAAAACAGAATTACATCTGGTTTTGCTCGTATAGAGATTATAGCCGATAATGATACCATTCTTCATCCTGGACTAAAATTTACGCTGTTTACTGATGAGAGAGAAGTGAATTTGGTCAGAAACAGTGATGATTTATCAGCATCCCCTTATTACAATAGTTTTCATGAAGTAGAAATGCAATTTGAATTGCTTACATGGAAAATTGATAAGCCTTTAATGGAGTTTACTTCATTCAAAACTACTTCTGATAAACAAGCTTTGTTTTCTTCTAACCTGTTTTATAAAGAAGTACTATTCGATAGGTTGATGGGAGTAGGTACAAAGCATCCCTTGTCTTACATAAAGTTGTGTATTGATGAATATGGGTCAAATGAATTGTCTTTAAATCAGATTAGTGCCTGTTTATCGTTACCGCCAACGCAGGTAGAACCTATGATGTATCGATACCAAGTGATGGGGTATGTTGATTATAATGAGGCAGAGAAACTGGTTACCGTAAAAGAAAAGGTTGCTCATCAAGTATTAAGTAAGTCAAAGAAGTCAGATTACGATATCATCAGAATTTTCTCAGATGTAGGATCGTCCTCTGCACCAAACGCCAAACTCAATTTGTTGAACTATGATTTAACAATTGATGGTGTTCGTAGAGTGTTATTGTCTGATAGTCACAAAGTGCAGATTTATCCTCAAGAAGGACGAATTGTAATGAAGAAAAATCGTGATTTTGACTTCAGTGGAATAGTTTCAGCAGGTAGAGCAGAGTTTTTTGGAAGCCAGTTTGCGTTCTCTTACGAAAACTTCCAGATTGATATGCCCATTATTGATTCATTACAGCTATGGGCAGAAAGTGCTAAAAAAGATAAGGAAGGGAATATGCTAGAGGCACGAGTTCAAAGTGTCTTAGAAGATTTACGAGGAGACCTGAAGATTGATCGGCCAGGAAACAAGTCTGGATTAAAACAGATTAAGAAATATCCAATTTTCAATTGTACCAAAGAATCCTATGTGTACTATGATCACTCACATGTATATAACGGAGTATACAATCGCGATAAGTTTTATTTCCAATTAGAGCCTTTCGTTCTAGATAGTCTTGATAACTTTAAGAATGAGGATATCAAACTAGATGGAACATTAATTTCGGCAGATATCTTCCCAGATATTGATGAGCAACTCGTATTGCAGCCAGATTATTCACTTGGATTTACACAAAGAACTCCTGTAGGAGGATATCCCGCTTATGGAGGTAAAGGAACATTTGATCAAACATTAGACTTAAGTAATAGTGGGCTACGTGGAAATGGTACACTTAAATATATAGAAGCAACAGCTTCATCAGAGAGTTTTACGTTCTTTCCAGATTCTACCAATGGTGTAACAAGAATAGCAGATATAGAAGGCCAGTTTGGAGGACCAGTTGAAAATCCGGAAGTTGCCATTGATACGTCATTTTTACATTGGCGACCTTACAAAGACTACATGGATTTTAGCACAATTAAGGGAGCTGGTCCAATTAATCTTTATACAGGAAGCTCTAAACATACAGGTACTATTCGCTATAGTCCAACAGGGTTAGTTGGTTGGGGTAAAAACCACTTTGAAGGAGCGAATATGTATTCAAATATGATCGTGTTTAAATTCACACAAATGCTTTCTGATACATGTGATTTCGAAATTCCGAATGAACTGCTTGGAGACGTGAATTTCTCTTCTACCAACCTACAGGCCGATGTAAATTTCCAAACGAGAGAAGCTAAGTTTATATCGAATACGGGGAAAAGTTTAACAGACTTTGGGCAGGTAAAATACATCGCATACTTAGATAGATTTACTTGGAAGATGGATTCTGAAGAAATCGAATATTCTGCATCTGGCGAGAAGAAGCAAGTTGGTGCCGATAGAGTAGAAGTAGAGGGGGCGGAGTTTATATCAATTAACCCAGCACAAGATTCTCTGCGATGGTATGCGAAGGGTGCAACGTATAACTATAAAAATGCAGAGATTGCTGCACGTGGAGTAGAAAACGTTGATGTGGCAGATGCCAGTATTTTACCTGGAGATCAAAAACTATTTATACGAAAAGATGCTGCCATGGATCCTTTAGATTCTGCTCAGGTGGTAGCAAACAGAAGATTGAAATATCATACTGTGTATGAATCTCATGTTTCAATATCAAGTAGATGGAAGTATAGTGCCAATGGTAAGTACGACTACAAAGACGAGAATGGTCGAGTACAAGTCATTACAATGGAAACTATTCGTGTAGATTCAAGTAGACAGACAATCGGAGAGGGAAATATTGCAGAAGAAGCAGCATTTATGCTCAGTCCTGCATTTAAGTACAAAGGAGAAGTGCATCTACAGGCAAATGAGAAGAGTTTAACATTTAAAGGAAGATCTCAGTTAACACACTCTTGTTCTGAATTGAGTAAACAATGGTTCTCATTTACCAGTCCAGTAGATCCCAATGATATAGCCATTAAACTATCAGAAACCTCTACGAACGAAGGGTTACGACCAATTGAAGCCTCAACTATGATACCGGTTGATAGTATGATGTATGGAGCATTCTTAGCAGCTCCTGAATCAGGTGGAGATATAGCCGTTACAGACCCTGAAGGATTTATTGTATATGATAAACCAACGAAAGAATATAGAATAGCATCACTTCAAAAACTGAACGAGATTAGTATTCCAGGTAATTACTCTGCTTTAAATACAGAAACATGTGTGTTGAGTGGGGTCGGAAATGTTCAATTGACAGGTAGAACACCTCATATGGAGATAAGTCCAGTTGGAACATACGATTTCAATTCGGTAGATAAATCCATGAACTCAGATTTAGTATTCGTGTGGGAATTCTTATTTGATGATGGGTTGTGGAATATCATCATCAAGGATTTGAAAGAAATGGAAGATGTACAACCAGTTGACCTAGATCGTGAAACATATTCAATTGGTTTACGACAGTTAATGGGGCAGAATGAAGCAGACGAATTCTTAGGTAGGTTGAGTTTAGGTAAATCAGTAAAAGTTCCTAACTCGTTAAAAGGAACCAATTATTCTGCAATTACATTTAGCGATATTAAATTCAAATACGATCAAGCCGAAAACATTCTCATATCTGATGGTCAATTAGGTTTAGGTAATATTGGTAAAGAACTATTTAACGTGTACGTTGATGGAGGTTTATCTATTGAGAATAGAAGAGCAGGAGCAGATATGTTCTTGTATATAAACCTTGATAAAAACTTCTACATATTTAAGTACCGTGCAAGTAGCGGAATTATGCAGGTTTACAGTAACAATGATGAGTTTAAACAAGCTGTAAACGATGTAAAAGCAGATAATAGAAGAATTAAAGCAAATAAAAAGAACAGACCGTTTATGTATCAAGTAGGAAGTAAGCGTTTAAGAAGTGAAGCATTGTCGAAATTCGAGGATGCTGAATAAATACTTACTTTGTCGTGATATGTTGACTCATTTTTATGCCTAGTATTTTACAAGGATTACTCATACTCGTAGCGTATGTGCTCGGATCTATTCCGAGTGCGGTTTGGATTGGAAAGTTCTTTCATAATGTTGATGTTAGAGAACACGGTAGTGGAAATGCAGGAGCAACAAATACTATTCGTGTACTTGGTCCTAAAACAGGTATTCCTGTTTTGTTATTAGACGTGCTGAAAGGGTTTGGAGCCGTGCAGTTAGTTCAATTTGTTTCATATCTCGAACCGCATACAGATCCATATATCAACTATCAATTACTATTAGGTACAGCTGCATTATTAGGGCACATATTTCCAATATTCGCCCAGTTTAGAGGAGGAAAAGGAATAGCAACCTTACTAGGGTTTATGCTTGGTGTAGAACCTCAAGCAACATTGGTTTGTTTAGGAGTTTTCATTGTAATGTTAGTATCCTTTCGCATTGTATCCTTGTCGAGCATGAGCGCGGCTTTGGCTTTTCCATTTGTGCTCATTTTTGTATTTAAAAGTGAAACACCAGCTCTAATGGTTTTTAGTGCACTTATTGCAATAACTGTATTAGTTACGCATCGTGCAAATATTAAGCGACTTTTGCATAAAGAAGAGTCCAAAGTATCTTTGAAAAGAAAATCTAAAGAGGTAAGCCCATCGAACGAATCCTAACTTACATGGGAAAAGAAATCCTGACATATGTAGCAATCGTTATAACCGTGTTTTTTGGAACTCCGTTGTTTGCTCAAGAGAAAGCAAACAAAGAAACCATTAAACAGGCAGAAGAATCGTTTGTTGCGGGTAATTATACGCAAGCTAAAAAGCTGTATAATCAACTTGTTACCTACTACCCTAAAGACCCAAATTACAATTATAGATATGGTGCATCAATACTTTTTACAGAAAGTGATAAAGATGGAGCGTTAAAATATTTGGAGTTTGCCGTTACAAAACCAGATGTAGATGCCGCAGCATATTACTATTTGGGTAAAGGATATCACTACAATTACCGTTTCAACGAAGCCATTAAGTACTACAACCAATTCAAATCGAAAGCTACACCAAAAGAGCTAAAAACAGTTCCTGTTGAGCAAGAATTAAGAATGGCTAATAATGGTTTTGGGCTGTTAAAAGATGTATCAGAACCTAAAGTTTACGAAAAGAAACAACTGTCTTCAAGAGACTTCTACCTATCATATCAATTACCAGAAGGAGAGAAATTAGTAAAGCTTCCTTCTTTTCTTAGGTCAAATGAAGATAAAACGGCCAATTATGCTCCTCTAGTAAAAATCAAGAAAGGAAGTGATAGATTATTCGTATCAGGAAAAGTGAAAGGAGGAGATCACACAGATCTGTACATGCTAATTTTAGATGATAATGGAGATCTGACTCAACGTGTTTCCTTAGATATATTGAATTCTGACTATGACGAAGATTACCCTTATTTCGATGAGGCAACGAACATGCTTTATTTCAGTTCGAAAGGACATACCAGTATGGGAGGGTTCGATTTATTCCGTTCAAAGTACAACCCAAATACAGGTTCATTTAGCGCTCCGATCAACCTAGATTATGCATACAACACACCAGATGACGACCTTTTATATGTTCCTTCGGTAGATGGATTCGCCTATTTCAGCAGTACTAGAAACAACGATGTTGGAAAGATTTCTGTTTTCAAAGTAGATTCAGCTCGAAGAGGATTACAGCACATTTTGTTAGTAGGAAACTATAAAGCCGATGGATCTAACATTGCATCTATAACTGTTGAAGACAGCGAAACAGGCGAGAAGCAAACTCCGTTTCAAACAAGAAGTAGAGATGGTTTCTATGCAATGAAAATAAAAGCGAACCACAAGTATCGCTTTTTAGTAGAACCAGAAGGAAGCCAAACCATTCACGCTGGAATGGTAGAAATTCCTAAAGTTTCAGCGTTGAAACCATTGCGACAAGAAATGTTCATTGTAGCGGATGGAGATAGAGATAAACTTGTCATTAAAAACCTGTTCGATGAAGCTCCAAACCCTGATGATGAATTGTTAATTGCCAATTTCTTGAAAGACTTAGGCTCGCTGGATCAAGAACAGGAAATTGAAAGAAACATAGCATTATCAAATGATGAGATTTTAGCTGATTTAGAAACTCGTAAAGAGACTTTAACAAGTCAGGCGAATGAGTTAAACGGTTATGTTGCTTCTGCATATAGCGTTGCTCAAGAAAAATCGAACATTGCGAATGATTTTATCAAAGAAGAACAGCAATTGGCTAGTGAACTTCCTGCCGATCAATCTTCAGAAGAATACAAAGTCCAAAAAGAAGTATTAGAAGAGAAACAAGTACAAGCAAAGTTGGCATCTATTGAAGCTGCATCAGCAGTAGAGTATGCCAAAACGTTAGAGAAGCTTGCTAAGAAAAGAAGTAGCGAAGCTGCTCAGATCGATGAAGTATTGCAAAAGGGTAAGCAATTAAACACCGAAGGAAAACGAAACGATCTGATTCAATCATACTTAGCGGTAAACGAAGAGGTTATTATTAACAATAAGCCTGTAAAAACGCAGGCTAGGAATACAATTGATAATGAGGCCATTCAAGCAAATAGAAAAGCAGCTGAAGCTAAACTGAGATATCAAGATTTGTTTGATGAGGAAGAAAAACTCAAGAAGACAATAGCATTTACGGAAGGCCAGGTTAAACAGGCGAAAAAAGCCAAAATGAAAGAACAGCTTGAAGCTGATTTGGCAATTATGCAAGAGGACTTACAAGACTTGTCTCCGAAGGTTCAGAACGCATATACTGACTTTAAAAAGAAAGAAGCAATTGCGAATACCTTAGGTGATCAGAATAGTGCTGTTGGACAAACAATGGCCAATATTGAGCCATCTGCAACTTCTGAAACACAAGATTATGCAAGTATTCGTTATCAAGTAGATAAGCAGTATCAAACTACTAGTTCTTACGATGTAGTGGATGATTATCAGTTCAGAGCAGATCAAGCTGATAACACAGAAAATGTAATAGAAGAAGTTGATCTTGCTTCTGAAGAAGAAACACTTACTGATTTCAATGAAAATAGTGAGGAATCATTGTCCTCAGAAGAGTCCTCCGAATTAGCATACAATGTAGAAGAATCTCCATATGATGAGCACTTTGCTAATCAAGAACAATCAGTTGCTAGTATTCAAGATCCAATGGAACAAAGCGCTGCAATGGTTGGTGTTTTAACGGCAAAGAACAATGCTATTGATGAAGAAATAGACTATCTACAAAGAGAAGATCCGGTTGTTTATTCAGATAGAATTGCTGAATTAGAAAACCAAAAACAAGCAAATGAAACTCAAATAGAATCGTTGAGTAAAGAATCGCTGAATCAATTAGATTTAGCAGCTTATCAACCTACTGAAGAAATGATGAGTTACCCTTCCATTCAAGATATGGAAGATCAATACTATTTTGAATATGAGAACACTCAGAACAAGACATTTCAAGATCAGTTAGAAAATACAAATGAGGTAAATCAGCGTTATATAACGCAAATAGATGACAACATTACTTCGTTGTCTACAGCAAGAGATGCCTTGCCTCCAAGTTCATCAGATTATAAAGCGTTGCAAAATGAAATTGCTGCGTTAGAGGAGTTGTCTGTAAAGAAACAAACCCAAGTAAACTATAACAATAAAATATTAGCTGCTACAAACCCAGAATCTTATGCAATGGCAGGTTTGGCAGGAGCATTAGCGGCAAATACTATTTCTACCTCACCCGAAGAAACAAGTAGTGAAGAAGAGTTAGCTGAGAATGCTAGTTCCATTGAATCTGAAGAACTTGCTGAGGCTATTCCAGAAGAAGTAGATACAGAAGCAGAGCCAGAGATTCCAGCTACTGAATCAATTCAAGAAGAAACGGAAACAGTAAGTCTACCTGAAGAATCGACTGTGGCAGAAGCTACTACAACCCCTGAATCTCAACCTGTAGATGAAAATGGTGTTCCTGAAGGAGGATTCCAATACTTCGCGAACATTGATGAAGTAAGAAGAGCTCCAATTCATGTAGGAAGATCACCGTATAATGATGTTTACGATGAGCAAATAAGTACTGCAGAGAACATTGAAGACCCGGTTACTAGAACTAGTGAATCGCTATCAGCAAATGAATCACTCTTAGGGGAAATTAATAAAGAGATAGAATCGTTGACTTACATGAGTGCAAATGCAGGAAGCGAATCTACCAAAGCTGTGTTGGATGATAAAATCATAACCTTACGAGATCAGCGCTCAGGTGTTCAGGCAGAAGTAAACAGGTTGAATGCACTACAAACTCAGTTGTCTGAAGAAGGATTTGTAGCTGAAGATGTCACTCCAACTCCTGAACCTGATGTTGCAGAAGAACTAGAAGTACCGGTTGTAGATCCAACTCCTGTTATAGTTGCCCCTGTTGTTCCAGAAGAATTAATTGTTGAAAATTCAACAAATGCTGAAACAGAATCAACTCCAGAAGTGGAGGAGAACTCATCAGTCGAACCTATTACTCCAGAAGAGAATGAAGTAGAAGCAACTGAACTTGCTGAACCTGTTGAAGTGGTAGAAAATAATGAACCTACTGAAGAAGTTGAGTCAAACCAGAATGTCAACGAAGAATTCACAGAAGAAGAGTCAATATTAGCGGTAAATGAGTCAGATGGTCAGCCTGATGCAGATACAACTAGCGGTACTGATTTACCATTGGTAGATGTATCTGCTACAGATGAAGGAGTTGCGGCTCTTGAGGTAATTACTACACAATATCAGGAAGAAGCAGATTTAGCTCAAACATCATTCACCGAAGCAGATGATCGAGTAGGCCAACTTCAGAATCAACTAGTAAGCGCTAAAAAGAAAAAGGAGAAACAAGCTATTCAAAAACAACTAGATCAAGCAAACGAAGACTTGATCATGCAAAAAGCCATGTTGAAATGGGCGAATGCAAAAGTTGAAAACGTTTCTTCTGCTACTACAACATTAATGGCAGATCCGTTGGCAATTAGACCTTCTGAATTATACTTGGCACAAGCTAACAAGAAGCAAGACGAAGCTCAGTTTAAACAACAAGAGATTCAAGAAAAGAGAGATGAATTAGGAGCTACTCGTAAAAAGAAACAACGTAGAACCTTGCAAGTACAGTTAGATGAACTCATCATTGAAGGAAAGCAAAAGAACATAGATGCCGAACAGTCTCAAGAAATGGCAATGGCCGTTCAAGAGGCAGAGGTTATTACCTTGAAAAATGCTACTCCTTTCGGGTCAAGTTTGATAGTAGAATTTCCAGAAACAGATCGTACATTAACCAATCAAGAACAAGAGCAAATTGCAGCTACGGATGAATACAAATCGTACGTTGCAACTCAAGAATCTTTTACAAAACGAATTCAAGAAGCTGATGTAATTTATGCATCAGCTGCTCAACTAGAAGAAGAAGGAAGGGCACTTATTGCGCAAGCTACAGAGGCAACTGGTGATGAGGCAGATTCATTACAAGTGGCAGGTAAGCAAAAAGTAGAAGAAGCCTTAACCCTGCGTCAACAAGCTAAGGAAACAAGCAGAAATGCGTATTTCGATATGAATACAGCTAATCTTGAGTTGCTAGCCATTGAAGATGTAGCATTAAGAACAGATGTAATTGCCATTACGCAAGGTGGCTTCTCAGCACTTACCTACACAGAAGAGGGTGAGATTGATATTATTCCTTCACAATTAACCGCAGATATCTTCCAGCAAGAATCGGATCAAGTAGCATTCTATAATGAGGATAAGCCAATACCAGTAGATGTTGAGTTACCAGAAGGCGTAGTGTTTAAAGTACAAGTGGGAGCATTCCGTAATCCAATACCAAGTGAAACCTTCCGTGGTTTTGCTCCAATTGTTGGAGAGAATACCGGAACAGGATTGACACGTTATACCGCTGGATTATTCAAGTCATTTGATAATGCCGATCAAGCCAAAGTGGCTATTCGTGACTTAGGCTATTCAGATGCTTTTGTTGTAGCATATAGAAATGGAGAACGTATTAGCTTAGCAGAAGCTAGAGGTGGAAGTTTAACAACCATAGCTCAAGGAGGAACAACGGTTGTAGCAGCTCCAACATCGGTGAGTGATAATCCATTGAATGTTACAAATCAGCCAGTTCAAGAACTTGCAGATGGTGAGTCAATAGATGTATCATCTGTTGCTGATAGAGCACCACTGTTTTATACAGTTCAAATCGGAGTGTATAGTTCTGAAGTAGCACCAGAAGACCTATTCAATATCAGTCCAATCAATAGTGATTTAACACCTTCTGGATTGATAAGATATTCTACTGGAGTGTTCAATACTGTAGCAGATGCATCTGTAGCAAAAGATCAAATTGTAGCGATAGGAATTGCAGATGCATTCGTAACAGCATACAGAAATGGTCAACGAGTTTCTGTAGGCGAAGCACAACAAACAACAGTTAACGCTGCACCTACTGAAACAACGAGTCCTGTAATTGAAGAAACTCCTTCTGCTGTTACAGAAGAACCAGAGCAAGCTGTTGAGACACCGGCAATAACAGAACAAAATGATGAACCAGAGACCATTACTATTGATGGATCTACATCAGATGTTCTTCCACCAGCAACTGCTGAATCAAACAATGCTTACCGTGTGAAAGTAGGTCCTTATCAAGGACAAGTTCCAGTAAACGAAGCGGGAGTAATTCTAGACATGAATAGCGTTGGAATTACCATTAAAAGAGATGGTGAATCAACGATCTATTTTATAGGAAATTATAGAACACAATTCGAAGCTGATCGTTTGTTACAAATCGTCAATTCGAAAGGACTTCCTAGTGCAGAAGTAGTTAAATTTGAGAACGGATCAATAGTTGAGTAAAGAAAGAGATGGAAAGAAGGATCTATTCAGGCGTTGAAGAACCAAGTGTTTTACCTGAGTTTGAAACGGATGTATTGGTTGAAGAAGAACCGGGTAAATCGTTGATATTGTTCAATGATGACGTTAATACGTTCGACTTTGTTATTCAATGTCTTATTGAAATTTGTGAGCATGAGGTAGAACAAGCAGAGCAATGCACTTACATTATTCACTACAAAGGAAAATGTGATGTAAAGCGTGGAAGTTTTGATGACCTTGAACCAAGAATGAAAGAGTTAAACAGGAGAGGATTATCTGCTGCAATTCACTAAAATGAAGAGATTAATTATAGGATTATTAGTGTTTTCTGCGTGTACATCAGTACCAATTACCGGAAGAAAACAAGTTAACTTAATGAATGAAGGTGAGTTAACTCAAATGAGCATTTCAAACTACAAAGAGGTGCTAGAAACTAGCAATATTGTAGGAGACTACGATGAGCAAGCTCGCATGGTAAAAGAAGTAGGAAATAAAATTGCCGTTGCTTGTGAAGAGTTCTTAAAAGAGCAAGGACAAGAGAAAAGAGTAGAAGGCTTTGAGTGGGAATTTAACTTGATTGATGAAGCTACCGTAAATGCATGGTGTATGCCTGGTGGAAAAGTAGCTTTTTACACGGGAATTATGCCCGTATGTCAAGATGCAAATGGAGTAGCAGTAGTTATGGGGCATGAAATTGCCCATGCCGTTGCACGTCATGGTAATGAGCGCATGAGTCAGCAAACTCTTGTACAACTAGGTGGTGCCACTTTAGCAGTTGCAAGTTCAACTCAACCAGCATTAACTAGAGACTTATATATGATGAGTTATGGTGTTGGAAGTAACTTAGGAGTGTTAGCATATTCACGTTCTCATGAAAGTGAAGCCGATAAAATGGGATTAGTATTTATGGAGTATGCGGGTTACGATTCAGAAGTGGCTGTAGAGTTTTGGACGCGTATGAGTCAATTGGGAGGTGAGAAACCACCTGAGTTGATGAGTACACATCCAAGTGATGAGAAAAGAATCAACGACATAAAAGCTTTTATTCCTGCGGCTAAAGGCTACGCAGCTAAACGTAAGTAACAATGGCTACTGCACTTGTTCTCATAGGAATTGGACTCTTACTAATGCTATTAGAAGTATTTGTGATTCCGGGTGTTGGTATAGCTGGTGTAGTTGGAATTATTGCAACCATTATTGGTATTGTTTTAGCCTTTAATGTAGATACAGTAATGGGCTGGTGGGTACTTTCGGCAACAAGTGTATTATCTGGAATTCTATTGTGGTTTTCATTAAGAGCCAATACATGGGATCGATTTGCATTACATTCAGAAATTGACGGTAAATCTTCCATTAACATGTCAGCACCGGAGTTAGGTGCAATTGGCAAAACAATTACGCGTTTAAACCCAATAGGAAAAGCCAGATTTGACTCTGGTGTATTCGAAGTAACAGCACAAAATCAACTAATAGATGACCATACTTCAGTTCGTGTGGTATCTTTATCAGATCAAAAAATAATTGTAGAACAAAACAGCAATGAACAATCTACTTAATGCAGTTCTTTTACAAAGTTCAGGTTTGAGCTTTGGATTTACGATTGGCTTAATCGTTGGAGCCCTCATTTTATTATGGGTGTTTTTCTATTTTGTGCCAGTTGGATTGTGGTTTCAAGCCATTATTACCAACGTTAGAATCTCACTGATTCAGTTAATCTTCATGAGATGGAGAAAGGTACCTCCTGGAATGATTGTTCGAGCAATGATAGAAGGTTCTAAAGCTGGATTAAAAATAGATCCGAACCTGTTAGAAGCTCACTATTTGGCTGGAGGTAGAGTAGAACAAGTAGTACATGCGCTTGTGTCGGCATCAAAGGCTAACATTGAATTGCCATTTACCATGGCAACAGCTATCGACTTAGCTGGTCGTGATGTATTTGAAGCAGTACAAATGTCAGTTAACCCCAAGGTAATTGAAACACCACCAGTAGCTGCAGTTGCAAAAGATGGTATTCAATTAATTGCAAAAGCCCGCGTAACTGTTCGTGCAAGTATCAAGCAATTAGTAGGGGGTGCTGGAGAAGATACTGTCCTTGCGCGTGTAGGAGAAGGTGTGGTATCGTCTATTGGTTCTGCCGATTCGCACAAAGCAGTATTAGAAAATCCAGATATCATTTCTAAAACGGTATTGAAAAAAGGGTTGGATTCAGGAACTGCATTTGAAATTCTTTCAATTGATATTGCCGATGTTGATATAGGTAAGAACATTGGTGCAGAATTACAGATGGATCAAGCTGAAGCTGATAAAAATATTGCACAAGCAAAAGCGGAAGAGCGCAGAGCAATGGCTGTGGCAGAAGAGCAAGAGATGCGTGCTAAAGCACAAGAAGCTAGAGCTAAGGTAATTGAAGCAGAAGCAGAGGTTCCATTGGCAATGGCAGAAGCATTCAGAAATGGAAATTTAGGTGTTATGGACTATTACAAGATGAAAAACATCGAAGCTGATACTGAAATGCGCACCAATATTGCTAAGCCAAAAGCTGGCGGTGATGCAAAAAAGGATAAAAACAAAGAATAAGTTGAGTCAACTTACTAAAAGCTCATATTGGGCAGTTCTCGGAGCTGCCCTTTTTTATGCCATATCATTAGCATTTTCTTGGCCTAATAATGTGCTTTCTTGGGACATATTTGGTTACTACTTATACCTACCTGCATTCTTTATTCATGGAGATATTGGATTACAACAGCCTTGGATTCATGAAGTATTAACTACCTATCAGAATTCAGAAACATTTTACCAGCTAGTTCCTGGAGCTAACGGAAACCAAGTCATTAAATATCCTGTTGGTTGGGCGTTATTAAATCTTCCATTTTTTTTCATTGGACACCTTTGGGCTCTGTTATCTGAATATCCGGCAGATGGATTTAGTAAACCCTATCAATGGAGTATCGTAATTGGCAGTTACGCCTATGTTGTATGCGGACTTTTGGTATTGCGTAGGGTATTGAGCACATTCATTAAAGACGATAAAATTGTTGCGCTTACCCTCATTGCTATAACATTAGCTACCAATTTATTGCATGCAACTGCGCAAGCTACGTCAATGTCTCATACGTACCTATTCACATTGTATGCGGTGCTATTGTACTTCATACAAAAAGACCTTGAAAAAGGTAGTCCGAGTTGGCGAGTAGGAGTAATTGTAGGTTTGATGATTGTTAGCCGCAATTCAGAAATTGTGCTGCTACCTATGCTAATTGTATTGTTTGGGTGGGGAGGGGGAAAGTGGTACCAACTGCCACTTGTTATTCGGTATTGGAAGCATGTTTTGTTAGGGCTAGCACCAGTTGTATTGATTCAAATGATGTATTGGATGATTACCGCTGGAACTCCTATTTTTTATTCGTACAACAACCCAGGAGAAGGCTTTGATTGGTTACAACCACATCTGATAAACTTCTTGTTTAGCTTTAGAAAAGGTTGGCTTCTTTACACACCAATTATGCTGTTAGCTTTCTTAGGAATACGAAAATTGTGGAGCTATGATGCTAAGTGGGGTAAGGCCGTAACAATATTCACAGTACTCAACATTTATCTTTTAAGTACTTGGACTACCTGGTGGTATGCTGCAAGCTTTGGACAAAGAAGTATGGTACAGTCTTATGCTGTACTTGCAATTCCTTTAGCATTTGGAATTCAGTGGTTATGGCAGAAACAACGAGTGGTGTTGATTCTATCTATAGTTCTTACGAGCGCATTAAATTTATTCCAAACATGGCAATATCGGATGGGCATAATTGATCAATCTCGCATGACTCAGCGTGCGTATATAGATCACTTTTGGAGAACTGCACCTCTCGATGAGAAAGGAAAACGAAAATTACTGATGCATCGTTCAGCTACAGCAAAAGAACAATGGCCAGAGGCTTCTAGTATTGTTCAAGTAAAGCATGCATTGCAATCATTTGAATCAGATTCTGGAATTATTGTACACCCTCTGTGGAAAAGGAAAATTGCCGGAATACTTGGAAAGCAGGTGAATGATAAACGAGAATGGATTACAGATTCTGTTTCTCGCACAGGAGTTCAAGGTTTTAAGGTAGTAGATGAAATGGCATTTTCACCAGCCATACGGATACCATATAAGGAAATAACAGAGCTTGCGTATGCTTGGGTAGAAGCAAGTGCTTGGGTTAAATCTGGACCAACACCTGTTGATGTTTCACTGGTAGTAACGTTTACTCATAACGGTGGAAATTACCACTACCAAACGGCTGACATTACCGTAAATCCAGAAGAAGGTTGGAAAGAGATTAAACTACAATACCTTACTCCTGAAGTTAGAAATGAGAATGATGAACTTACTGTTTATGTGTGGAATAGAAATGGTCAGTTGGCATGGATTGATGATGTACAGGTAGCAGTGTTTGAAGATATAAACCCAGTTGGACAATAATTCTAGGTGTAAAACTTTGTAATTGTTCTAATTCTATTACATTTGCACCCCGCAAAGGAATGGCTTCGTAGCATAACTGGATAGTGCACTTGGTTACGGCCCAAGAGGTTCGGGGTTCGAATCCCTGCGAAGTCACAAAGCGGAACATTGAAAAGTGTTCCGCTTTTTTTATTCCTGAAACTGAGCAGCTAAGTATTTCAGGTTATTATGAATGATTCTTAAGAAGGTTGTATTCTAAATACATGAATCAACCCTTGAGCTGAAAAACCTAATGAGAGGTAAACAGGTAATCCTAACTCGGTTGCCTGTATGTCTACTTTTTTGCAATTCTCTTCTTTGGCCTTAACAAGGCTTTGTAAGGTAATTTCTTTGCCATAACCCTTTCTTCTATGGGCTTCTAGTGTTGAAACAAGGTATATTCCAGCGTTCGTGTTATTTACAAACAAGAAAGAGGTGGCAACTGGTTTACTTTTTTCAAAGCCCAAGAAAAAATAACAGTTCTCATTTTGCAGCAAATGCTTCAAAAGCTCATAATCTAATGAGTGATTTCCCATTAACTCTGTTTCAACAATTGCCTGCCATAATTCAAGATCACTATTACTTTTAACTAGCTTAACCTGAAGTTGGGGGGTAAAACTTGACAGAGTGGGTAGGTTTAAATCATGGGACATGGCAGTCCATGAACCAGATTTATAACCTCTTTTCTGAAGCTCAATAGCTATTTTGTTATCAAAGTGATTAGGTTTAAGCATCAAAATACTTGGGATGTTCCCTGTCTCAGATCTCTTTTCTATGTAAGCTAAAATGCGATCAAGATCATTTTCAGAGGTTTTTAAATTAATCAATTGATTCGGCCAGACTGAATTCTTCGATTTTATGTAATCGTAATGAATTCCGCATGAATACTCTTGATTTGGGATGTTACCTATCAGCTTAAATAACTGCTCTATGTTATTTTGTGAGTAACTCATTGAATAACAAGTGTTTTTTTGTGTCGAGCAAAGAATAGATGATTGTTTTAAAGAGGTTAGACATGTTGATCGATGAGAATAGCATTTCCATCAGGGTCTAGTAATGTAATACTCGCTGGCCCACTTGTATTAGGATCTGTTTCTTGGATTAACGTTACACCATTTTCTTTGAGGTGATGTTGTATTTCTCTAACATCATCAAACTCTTCTAACTGCTCAGCATTCGAATTCCATCCAGGGTTAAATGTTAATAGGTTTCCCTCAAACATTCCTTGAAACAAACCAATTATTGAGTCTTGATTCTTCATGATGAGGTAGTTTTTTTCAATATCACCACCAAATACTTCAAATCCAAGACTCTCATAGAATTGCTTTGAAACTTTAATGTCTTTTACACTAAGGCTTACTGAAAATGCTCCTAGTTTCATTGTTTTAGTTGTTTTTGGTTAAACGATTTAAATAGATGTATTGATGAAAGTAAAGTTTACTAGTGTAAGTTCAACAGAGAGATAATTTGAGTTTTTTAACTGAGTCCTATAAGCTTTAAATCTCTATAGCCCTCTACTCCCCTAAATGCCCAAGGGTAAAATGAAATGTTCTTTCCTATGTAGTCTATCTCTTTGTTCAATTGCTTGTAATCATCCATGAGATAGAATAAATAAGAAAAGTAATTACTGAGATAATATCGTTGATACGAAGGAATCGCTTTTATATCTAGTTCTTCATAAATCTCTACTACTGAATTTCTGTAATCTTTCATGAGCACTTCAGAAGCTTTGGTAGGATTTACATCTTCTAATTCATGGTACATTTCCATTACATAGATCAAGTACAATACAATCAGAAGTCCATGATCATCTTGATTCATACGTGATTTTGTGAATTCTTCTAACTCCTCAAATGACCCTAGCCATTTAGGAGTAAGAGCATTACACATAAACATATGACCTCCAAAATGGGTGGGATCTAAGGATATAAGTTTATCAAAGCATCGGAGCATTTCTTCTTTCTCTTCTAACCCCATATGTATACGTATTAGTCGGGCATACGACTCGCTACAATCAGGATGTGATTTGAGTGAAGTATATATCTGATGTTTTGCTAAATCAAGTTTCTTCCAAAATCCTTCAAACTGCTCATTGTTTACCTGCTTAGCTCGTTTTCCAGATCTGATTTTCCATGCCAAAAAGGTATTGGCAGTTGCAGCAAATAGGCTTGAAGCATGATTGTGTTCATCAATGTCGTGCCATTCCTGAATTAGATATATAAAATCATCTCTTAAGCATATACTATCGAGCAGTAATGTCTTCTCATCATTTTTAAGTGAGCTGTAGATTTCTGAAACTTGAGCAAATTTTCTTTGTTTTATTAGTTCTTCAACTTTTAGAACTACGGGAAAATCAAATGATCTGTTTACATCATTCTTTAATGTAAAAGCTAAATAGGCTTTTTTGAAAGTGTTTAACATAAGTCTGTTTTCTTAGGAAAGCGTAATGGCTGATGTAATAAATTCAGAACTTTTTCCAGTATACCATCAGCTTTAATCGTTTATTCTGGTTGTTGTTGCGTAACACAGTGAATGGCTCCTCCATTTTTCCATAATTCAGTAACAACAATTCCAACCACTTTTCTACTAGGGTATAAGCCCTGAATAATAGTATTTGCTTCAAAATCAGTAGTTTCTCCGTAATTTGGAACGAGTACCACCTCATTACCAACATAATAATTCATATAACTCCCATCAGAGTTGCCACTTGCTATTGGTAGTTCTATTCGTTTATACAGTTCTCCACTGGCATTTTTAGCAGTTGATAATACTTCATATTCATTTGGAGAGGTCATATATTCCTTTGCATGAGTCAATAATATGTTGCCTTGCACAAACCTTGCAAACCCGTCAATATGATGATCTGTAATGTCTTGACCAACTATACCATCAAGCCAAATAAAGTTGGTAACACCTAAATAGTGTTTAAAGAAAGCTTCTGCTTGAGCCTGAGTTAAGTTGGGATTTCTATTCTTGTTTAGAACAGAACTTCGAGTGGTCATTAATGTTCCTCTTCCATCTACCTCAATGGCTCCACCTTCAAGAACCATATCAACATCTACTTTCGGAATATTAATTGCTTCACTAACATGAGATGGAATTTGATTATCGTTTATGTAATCAGCTTTTCCACCCCAGCCGTTGAATTTCCAATTAGTGATGCTCAAATTGTTGTTAGCATCATGCACGAAAATGGGGCCATTGTCTCTTACCCAAACATCCTCGGTTTTTTTGATGAGAAAGTCAATTTGATTCATGTCAACATTAACATTCTCTAAAAGCTTGGTAATTCTATCTTTTTCAATCTCGTTATAGGCTACAATATGAACAACTTCTCCGGTGTGTAGAGCTTTAGTCATTTCAACCCATATTTGATCGTATTTAGCAGGTACTTGTGGCCCGTAAGTGTATTCATGAGGCCATTGTAACCATGTGCCTTCATGTTTTGCTTCTTCATTGGGCATTGTAAAAGCAATGGTGTCTTCTGGAAGAGAAACCGAAGTAAAGTCTTCTAAATCGTTTTTTTTACAGCCGGCAAAAACGATTATGAATAGCAATGATGCACTGGTGAAAAGAACTTTACTTGATTTCATATGAGGTATAATTTAGATGAAGACGTTTGTACGCCAACTTTAGTGTTTTAGGTTTAGTCCTTAGAGTCGCTATTAGATTTTTGGATACAGTAAGCGGCCTACCTTACGCGTTGGTAAGTTGATTGTACAATTTGGTTTAATAGAATAGTTGATGACGCTAGTTTAAACTCAAGATGTTTGGTTAAATCGCCAAATAAGGGCGAGCCCCCACCAAGTAGAATAGGAATAGTAGAAGTGGTGATTTCATCAATTAAATCTTCGTTTAAAAAACTCTGAATAGTACGACCTCCGTCTATGTACAAGTTGCGATAGCCTTTAGAATGAATTTCGTCTACAATACTTTCCAACTTTCCATTCACTATAAAAACACAGTTATTAAGCTCGGTTGGTACAGCTTGCATAGTAGAAGAAAGTACGAAAACTGGTTTTGAATAAGGCCAATCTACTCCAAAAGCTAGCACAGTTTCGAATGTATTTCTACCCATTATGAGCGCATCAATACCAGACATGAACTCTTCATATCCCATTGACTCATTTTCTGGATTAGGAACCTGTTCTAACCACTTTAATCCACCGTTTCTATCGGCAATGTAGCCATCAATACTTACACCAATGTATACCTTGTTCATAGTGGTTAAAGGTATAGCAACTTTAGAAGAATGAATTGATTATGAGAAACATTCTAGATATGCTATTGCATCAGCTTTGCGAATCGTTTTGTTGATTCAAATTGCTCAAGAATAATCTTGATAAACACGGTAAGAGGAATGGATAAAATCATACCAGGAATGCCCCAAATGAAGCCCCAGAACATCAACATTACTAGAACTGTAATGATGTTGATTGAGAATGATTTCCCCATAAAGATGGGCTCTAGGATAGAACCAAACACAATTTGAACACTCGATATGCTCATGATAAAGTAGAGTAAGGTCATAGACAACTCTAATTCAACAAACGCGAAAAGTGAACAGAAAATGATGGTAAGAAACGATCCAATCATTTGAACAAAGTTGATAATGAAGGCAAAAAGACCCCAAAAAATTGGAAAGCTCACATCAAAAGCATAACAGAAGAGCCCTGTTCCAATTCCTGTTCCTAGACTAACCAAAAACTTTACTTGCAAGAAGGTTACAATGTCTTTTTCAATTCTATTGAAGGCTTTAATAGAGGAGAATCGTTTTCTTAGAATAGTGTTGTGTAACATTTTTTCAAAATCGAACGATTCGAGTAAAAGAAGTACTACAAAGAAAAGTGTGGTTAAGAATTGTGGAATGGTTCCTACCAAGAAGAGTGAGGCTGTTTTAACATATCCTAAGAACCAATCTTTCTGCATTTCTGCCTGGAAATCGAAATTGGTGATAGGGGAGAAGCCGAGTGTATTTATCATGAATTGATCTAGCTCTGCAATTCTAATCAGTAAACGATCTACAAACTCTGCTTTTGTTGCAAAAATCTCTTGACTTGTGAGTTGGAGTAAGTACGACAACCCAAACATTCCAAGAATAATTACCAAAAGAGCTAATCCAGCTCTTATTGCTTTATGAACTCCGTTTCTCTTCAACTTCCGTAATCCAGGAATGAATAGAAGCGTAACGAACATGGCAAATATCAGTGGTATAAAAATGAAGTCAAGCATTTTGACTCCGAACAATAATATTGGGATGGCGATAATGAGTAATAAAAGATTGGTGAGCCTTAAATCGTTCATGAATTCCTTTCTATAAAATAGTGTAGAGTGGTGATAGACCTAACAATTAATTCCTTCCTTTTAAAAAGGGATACAAAAGAAAGAAGATTCGCGAGATTAGGTATTGGTTGTGTAATAAATGCTTGAAAAAGGGTCTCCATCTTATAAACAGATGAAGACCCTTTCCTTGCCCATTGAATAGGCGATTAGTATTGAGCTGTTGCAGCTAAATATTCTGCTCGTCTGATCATATAAACAGTTGTTGCTTCTGTCAATTGATCTTTTGCTTGTTGTGCTAGTAGTTGAGCTTCTAAAAGATCTGAAGTGCTAATGATTCCAGAATCAAAATTGTCTTTCTCAATACGCGCATTTTCATTGGCTTGTTGAACCGAAGTCTTAGCTACCTCAACTTGGTAATAGCTTTGAGTTAAATTGTTGAATTTCTGTTGCATCTCTAGTTGCAACAATTCCGATTTATCAGCAAGATTAGTCTCAGCTATCTCCGTTTTTATTTTGGATTCAGAAAGCTTGTGGCTTCCGCTCCACCAATCAGTAATAGGAACACTAAGGGCTACAAAACCAACTCCTAAATAGTTGTCTTGCTCACCAATGTTGTGATACATCCCGGTTAAGCCTAAAGAGAGGCTAGGTTGTAACTTACCAAATTCAATCTTTCGTTGTAATTCTTCAGCATCCACCGCTTTATTAAGCATGGTATATTCTTTACGAATTACCAAAGATTCTTTGTGATCTCTGAAATACAAAGACGGATCTTGAACCTCAATAGCTGAATCTGAAACTTCGAACGATTCGGTATACTGTACGCCAATATGTTGTGCCATTGCCATTTTAGCCAGCTGTATACCATTTTCTAATTGTAGCTTATTTGAAGCTACATTATTTAGCTCAAGATCAACTTTAAGAACGTCTGATTTATTCACTAATCCAGCATCATAAGCAGCTTGCACATCCTTTTTTAATGCATTGATTAGAGTTTCGTATTCAGAAAGAGTTTGTTGTTTTTCTTTCAACGATATCAAGTTCCAGTAGAATCTTTCAGTTTCTAATTCAACTTGTTCTTCAGTAAGTTGAAGTTGAAGTTCATTTACTTCAACACCAACCTTTGATAAAGCTACTCCTTTTCTTATTTGCCCGCCTAAGTACAATGGCTGAATGGCTGTAACATAAGCGGTAGAAAGTCCTTCTTGAGCTTGTACGTTGGCACCCGGGAAATATGCGAATTCCGTTGCATTTGGAAGATTAGCAGGAGTACCATCGTAAACTGGCAAGTTGGCACTACCGATCTTTTCATCTACCAAATAGTCGTTAAACCTTGATAGAAAAGCTCCGGCAGATACGTTCGGAAAATAGCTTGGTTTTATTTGCTTAGTTACTTCATTAGCAGCATCAAGTTGCAAAGAAGCTTGTTTTATGCGCTTATTGTTCTCTTTGGCATGTTGTTTAGCCTGATTAAGAGAGAGTTCTTGAGAAAAGGTGGTGCCACATCCAATTAGCACCATCCCTACGATCATTGATATTTTTTTCATGTCAATTACTCTTTGATTAGTGCTTGGTTTTCAAGCATAGATTGTTCTCTTTTTCCAATAGTTAACCAATAAGCTACTGGTAACACGAATAAGATGAATATCATCCCCATTATTAAACCGAAACAGATAACAGTTCCCAATGGACCCCAAAGCGGAGAGTTACTTACGATCATCGGAATAACCCCCATTGCAGCTGCCATTGATGTTAAGAAAATAGGACGCATTCTACGTTTTCCAGCCGCCATAGCTGCATCGAATGGCATCATGTGTTCATGTTTAATGAGGAATAGGGTGTAATCAACTAAGATGATTCCATTACGAACTGATATTCCAATGAGGCCTATAATTCCGATAAATGCCGTAAACCCAAACGGATAACCTACTAAATGAAGTCCAACAACAGCTCCAAGTAAACTCAAAAAAACAGAGCTTACTACCAAGAGTGCAACAGGAATTCGTTTGAATTGGAATAATAGGATAAAGAATATCAAGATTAAGCTTGTACCAAGCGATATAGCGAGTGGAGTATAGTTACTTAGTGTTTCAGCATACTCACCACCATATTCTATTGAAATTCCATCAGGGAGATTAAGATCATCTAAGAATGGTTTTACATCAGCAAAAACATCTGAGTATATCGCACCCCTTTCAACATCTGCAAGCACAGATATTGTTCTTACTCCATTTCGTCTGGTAATTTGACCCTCACTCCAAGCAGGTTTTAAATCACTAATACTTCGTAATGGAACAGAACCAGTTGTATACGGAGAATTGACGTAGCTGCTTGCTAAATCTTTAATTTCATTCATATCCTTCGGTTCGGTTTTTACAACCATATCTACGGCTATATCGCCTTCCCAAAGTGTATTAATTGGAGAACCTTCTACTGAACTCAACAGATTTGCAGAAATGAAAGATCTGCTAAAACCAAGTTGATTGGCTTTGTTTCTGTCAATATCAACTAGAATGTAAGGTCGCTGTTCTTTCCAATCGTTTCTAACCCATGTAGTTTGCTCGTGTGCTTTTAAAACAGAATCTACTTGTACGGCAACATGCTTCATATCTGTGATTTCTTCACCAGATACACGGATTTCAATTGGAGCTTGGAAACTTTCCATAGCCAATTGCTTCCACTTAACACCTGCATTAGGGAATTGACCATTGAATTTTCTAGCATACTCGTTCAGCAACTCAATGGTAGCATCGTTTGAAATGGTATTTACAATGAGCTGACCGTATGCAATATCTGGTTCGTGAGGTGCATATAGCGCATGGAATCTAGGAGATCCGTTTCCAACAAAACTGGCAACGTTGGTTACACGATCATCTTGTCTTAACGTAAGATCAATACTATCCAGAATTGCTTCGGTTTGTTCCAAGTTTGCTCCAAGAGGAAGCGTTACCTCTACAGCAAATTGGGTTCTGTCTACAGATGGAAATAGTTGTTGTTTTAGTGTGGCAGCTAGTCCAACTGCTAACAATACTGATCCTAAACCTAGAACCATGGTAGTTTTGCTGTATTTAAAAGCTAGCTCTAGTCCTTTATCATAAAAACCTTGAACGATATCTAAGAAGCTTTTCTTTTTATCAGATTTATCTTCTGAATGAAGTCCCATTTTAATGAATATGTAACACATGAATGGAACAAGTAGAACAGCAACAATCATTGATACGATAAGAGCAATAGCAATTGTCCATGGGAAGAACTTGATGAAATCACTAGCAATTCCAACTAAGAATAGCGTAAGAGGCATAAATGCCGCTATAATGGCTGCAGTAGCAGAAAGCACAGGTAAGAATAGTTCTGTAGCAGCTTTCCATGCAGCATCCCACGGTGTTTCACCATGATCAAGCTTTTCTACGTGATTATCAATTACCACAATGGCATTATCTACAACCATTCCAAGTACAACAATTAAACCTGCTAGTGATACAATATCTAATTGTATACCTAGTGTTTGAAGAATAAATAGCGTAATAAGGATGGAGATAGGTATGGATACAGCTGCAACCGATGCAACTCTGAATGGTAAGAAAATCATACAAACGATAACTACCGAAAGAATAGCTATTCCAAACTCTTTTAAGAAGTGCGAAATAGATTCGTCTACTACCTCTGGAAGGTTAGAAATAAGATTGATGTGAACATCTGCATCTACTTCGTTTTCGAATGCTGCTAATACTTCTTCTACTTCTTCGCCAAAATGAACAATGTTGTTTCCAGGTTGCATTTCTAATGTAAGAAGAAGTGCATTGTTTCCGTTGTTCTTGATGAAATCGGCAGGGTCATCATATCTTCTTTCTACACGAGCAATATCCTTAATTCGAATGGTGTTTCCGTCTGGAGAAGAATAAATGATTTGTTCTTCAATGTCTTTTTCAGTATTGAACCACTCAGGAAAGTGAATTGGGAAAGAATTTTCACCGTAAACTAATTCACCACCATAATTAAGAGAAGTAAAAGATTGAAAAACAGCCATCATAGCAAGTGGGTCGATGCTATGTTCGTTCATCTTTTCATTATCTAAATAGATGAAAATCTTCTCTTTTTGAGTACCAAATCGTTTGATTTTCGAAGCAGATGAGATTCTACGCACGCGCGATTCTAATTGCTTTAAAATCGACTCAAGTTCGGTGTATGATTTTTTATCGGATGACATGGTGATCATCATAGCTGCTGTATCACCAAAGTCATTCGTTCCAATCAACGCCAGAACTTGTGCAGGAATATCTGTTTGACCTTGAAGCTCATTTAAACCATGCCTAAGTTTAGACCAGAATCGATCAGCATCTTTTACGTTGTCGTTAAGCTCAACGAAAATGATCATCATTCCCTCCTTAGAGTAGGAATATGTTTTTAGCTTATTTACTTCTTGGTAACCAAAAATGTAGTTTTCTACTTCTTTGGTTAGTCTTTGTTCTACCTCTTCGGACGTTGCACCTGGGTATACTCCAACAACAAGCCCTTGTCTGATTACAAATTCTGGGAATTCGTTTCTAGACATGTTGAATAATGCAAAGATTCCTAAAACCATTGTGAGACCTATTATACTGACAACGATTTGCCAGTGCTTCATAGCAGCCTCAATCAAGTTGAATTCGTGTTTTTTGTCTTCTGTACTCATGTCTTATTGTATCAGAATGTAACCGTAGTTTGATCTTTTAACTTGTGCTGACCTTTTACTACAATAAGGTCGCCATTGCGAATACCTTTTTTGACTATTACTTTGTTGTCTAAATAGTTACCTAACTCTACTTTTTGCAGGCGAGCAACTTTACTTTTCGAATCAACTACGTATAAGTATTCATCATTTATTTGATGCACGATGGCAATAGAAGGAACCATGATTGGAGATGATTCGAGATTCGTATTTACGACTACATCTGTAATCATTCCTGGCTTAATAGCCCCTGTTGGATTATCAAGCTCAATTTTCACCGTATATGTTCTAGAAACAGGATTAGCTACAGCTCCTAGCGTAGTTACGATACCTTGATAAGTTTCGTAGTCTAACGCACCAATAGTAACCATGGCCGTATCTCCTTTTTTGATTTTATTGATTTCTTTTTCAGGAACAGAAATCTTAACATGAATTCGATCCATTTGCACCAAGTCTACCACTGGTTGCATTGGTAGAACATTAGTTCCTGGTTCAAAATAGATAGCTCCAATAACCCCATCAGCAGGAGCTTTTAGTTGGCAATCGCTCAGAAATTTTTGAGCTATTTGGTAAGCAGCCTCTGCCTGTTTCTTATTAGAAATGGCTTCTTGCCACTGAATTTCAGGTAAGCTTCCTTTGTCGTAAACTTCTTTTAGCCTGTCATAAGCATCGTTTGCTTGGTCTTTCACAGCAGATGCTTGTTGAAATTGACTATTGTAATTTGCGTTAGCAATAGAGCCAATTAGTTGTCCTTTTTTAACAACATCTCCTTCGTCAACTAATAAGGTTTGCATGGTTCCTGGAATAGGAAAACTTAACCCTGCTGATTGAGAAGGTGTTACTAACCCACTGTAGCTGTAACTGTAAGAAACAGAGCTGGGTTTTACAGTTTGCACTTGTACTTTAATAGTTTCTCCTTGAAGTTCACGAGATTCGGAACTAACATCTTCAGTTGAAGATTTACAGCCTGCTACAACAAGTAAGAGCAAGGCTAAATTGAGTTTGACTGACTTGTTCATGTGAATTGAATAATTGAATAATTGAGTATTTCGTTCGAAAATTGGGTAAAAAAAATTAGAGTAACCTTGGGATCATAATTTTTATCAAGTGTTCAAATTTGTTGTTATCGAATTCTTTGTTCATATCAAACACATATTGCACCATACCAAACAAAGCAGCTACCATTAATTCAGCAAAATCTCCTACTTCGTCTTCTTGGATGGAAGTAATCTCACCTGAGACCATTCCATAGGTAACAAGTTTTTTTACGTATTCAACTTCGCGCTTAACAATGCGTTGAAGATTTTGATCAAAAACTGGGTTGCTTTCCTTCGATTTTACAATGCGGTAAAGGTTTTCACGTTTTAGAACTTGTTCTTGAAATGAAATATTATGGGTAATCAACTTGTCTTCAAGTGTAGTTTTTTCTCGTACCTCAGCATCTACTGCAATTCGCATTAAATCCATTTCTCGCGCTAATACACTCTCAAAAACATCGTCTTTATTCTTAAAATAATAGTATAATGAGCTCTTGGCCATTCCTACTGACTTAGCAATATCGTCCATGGTGGTTTTTTTTAAACCAAAACGCATGAATAACTGATTAGCCTCAACTAGAATTCGCTCTTTTAATTCTTCTTCTTTACTCATGAATATTCGAACAAAAATGAATTTTGGTCAAAAATATGTTTTGTTTCAATTCCACACAAGAGTTAAAGAACTTTTTAATTTGTTGATTTTGATTGAACTAGCAAGAAAAGCAAATTAATGTCGCTCAAATTACTTTTCTTTTGAGAGAATGAAAGCACCCGATACACATATAGAAGCTGACTACGTTAAACGCATTAATGATGTTTTTCAATACATAGAGAATAACCTCCATACAGATTTGAGCTTGGAAGTTGTAGCCACAGTAGCTCATTTTTCTCCTTATCACTTTCATCGAATTTTTAAAACCATTGTAGGTGAAACCCTCAATGATTATATCACACGTCAACGTTTAGAACGTTCTGCTATTAGCTTAATGCACAAAGAAGTATTAACGATAGGTGAATTAGCAAATGAAGTTGGCTTTAGCAGCAATGCTGTTTTTACCAGAGCTTTTAAACGACATTTTGGAATAAGCCCAACTCAATATAGAAACCAGCATTTTGTGTTTAGCAAGAATGGCAAAGCGCCTAGCAACTTGAGCAAAAGCGTTGTAGAAGAAGGGCGGTACGTTCGTGTCATGAATCAACTTAAAAATTGGATTGATATGAATGTTAAAGCAGAAGAAAAAGTAATGCCTGCAGTTACAATGGCATACATTACATGTATGGGAATTGCTGAAATGGAATCAGCGTTTGGAAGATTGATGGCCTGGGCTGGACCGAAAGGTTTAATGGATGGCGAAAATGTTAGAATGGCTACTGTTTACCACGATAGTTTTAAAACTACTGAGCCAGAAAAAGTTCGCATGAGTGCAAGCTTGATCGTAGATAAGGAAGTTGAAGTTTCTGGAGAGGTGAGTACCGTTTCTAGAGAATCAGAGAAATGTGTAGTAGGACGATTTGAAATTGGAGTAGATGAGTTTGAACAAGCATGGACTGGTATGTTCATATGGATGAATGAGAATGGTTATACCAAGGCGGAAGGAAACCCATACGAAATCTATTACAACGATTACAAAGAACATCCAGAGCAAAAGTTCATTTTAGACATCTGTATTCCTGTGGATTAGGAATAGAAGTGGGGTTTGCCACTTGTTTCAAGTATTTAATGTAACCAGTTACGAAAAATGTTTAGTTTCGTAACTGGTTACGTAATTATATGGAAAAGGATTTTATTCAATCACTGCAGTTTGCCGGATTTACTGCTCGCATTAAACGTTTAAGTGATCAACTGCTGTATAGTGCAAGGAATGTTTATACTCATTTAGATTCAGATATTGAACCAAATTGGCACTTGGTTTTTTTGTTATTAAAGCAGAAGGGGGCTTTAACGGTTACTGAAATTGCCCATCATCTAGGATTCTCTCATCCAGCAGTAATCAAGATTGTAAAGAAGATGAAAGACCGAGAATACCTTTCGAGTCACACAGATGAACAAGATAGTAGAAGGCAGTTGATAGAGTTAACACCTAAAAGCTTACACCTATTGCCAACCCTTGAAGCTAAATGGAATGAGATTCAACAGACCATTCAAGGGTTTGTAACATCAGATTTTCTTGATGAACTAGCCATAGTTGAGAATGAATTGACTAAGAGAACTTTATATGAAAGATATATTGATCACACTTCAAATAATTCAATAAATGAAAGTTGAAATAGTAGAATATAAAGAGCAATTTGCTGCTGATTTTGCTCAACTCAACTTCGAATGGTTAGAGAAGTACTTTTATATAGAAGAGTATGATAGAGAGGTGTTAACTAACCCAAAGCACTACATATTAGATAAGAGTGGACAGATCTATATGGCTCTAGTTGATGACAAAGTTGTTGGAACTGTAGCGCTAATTTATCGTGAAGGAGGAGTTTACGAATTATCTAAAATGGCTGTTTCACCCAACTATCAAGGATTAAGAATAGGACAGAAGTTGATGTATTACTGCATTAACAAAGCGGCAGAAATGGGACTAGATAGATTGTTTTTAGACTCTAACACCAAGCTTACTCCTGCTATTACATTATATCATAAAGTGGGATTCAAAGAAATTCCAGTTCCTAAGGATACACCCTATGAACGCTGTAATATTAGGATGGAACTACTGATTTAAAACAGCACTGATTTTTTGCGCGAGCTAGATGAAAGTTTTGTTTGAGTTACTTTTGGATACAAGAGCTAGATGGAAGTAAAAGAAACGGTAATTAAGTATAAAGACAAGGTGGTTTTTATAAAACTATCTATGCCTTCATTTAATAGAACGCTCAAGCAATATGTTGAGGATGAGGCTTGTTTTATGTTCGTAAATAAGGGGGAAGTTGCCGTAAGAACACCAGAAGATTACCTGCATCTTAACCAAGATACTGCCATGTTAGCTAAGTGCCTCAACTATTTTTTTGAACCTACGGGTAACACGGAAGCGTGTCGTAATGGAATAGAATCTGTTGGTATTTTTCTTTACCCATCAATGATTGAAGACCTGTTCTCGTTTGACCTCTCAACCTCAAGCCATTCACTTAATTACAATGTGAAACAGATTCAGGTAGATCGGATGCTGGAAGCATATAAAGAAAGTGTCAATATCTTACTGGATAATCCTGAGCTGGCAGATGAGGGAATTGTAAAAACAAAACTCAAAGAGTTTATCCTACTTATTAGCAAGTATCAACAAGCCCCTTCTGAGTTAGATTTTCTTGCAGCATTATTTAAGCCGAACGAAGTTGCTTTTAAAACGGTAATAAAGGAAAACCTATATGCTAATTTAAGTTTAGAAGAATTAGCTACGTTAACTCATATGAGTATCTCTTCCTTTAAACGAAAGTTTAGTGAGGTATATCAGGAAAGCCCAAAGAAATACATCAACAGGAAAAAGGTGCAGAAAGCAGCCGAGTTATTGAAATCTGGAGATAATCGTATTTCTGATGTGGCTTATGATGTAGGTTTTGATTCTTTGGCAACCTTCAACCGAAACTTTGCTGTAGAATATGGAATGTCTCCTTCTACTTTTCGCATGAGCTAAATTGAGTATTCTTTGAGCTGATTCGAGCTATGAATCAGCATTGCTTCATGGACTTTTGTTCTTGTTAACTCAAAAGAACGGAAGGATGAAAAAATCAAAAGTCTTATCAGCGTATTTAACTCTATCAGGTTTGCTTTTAACTGTGATAGGTGGATCTACTTTATTAATGCCAGTAGTTGTTAAAGCAAGCTCTGGTATTGATTTAGCCGGAAATATAAATCTACTGAACGATGTGAGAGGCGGTGGAGCACTACTACTGGCACTGGCTCTAACAACCCTAATTGGTGCATTTAGCAATTTAATGCGCTTCACTAGCACATTATTATCTGTTATTCTTTTTCTATCAATAGGAATAGGGAGAATATTCAGCATAGTGGCAGATGGTATGCCAGTAGAGAGTTTGATTAAAGCCACAGTAGTTGAGTTTGTGGTAGGTTCTATTGGAATAGCCTTATTCCTTATCTACAAGGAAAAATAAACACTCGCTAATTCATTCATAACAATCAATCAAAATCATGCAAGAAATAGTAATGATAACAGGAGCCAATGCAGGAATTGGTAAAGAAACAGCGCGTCAGTTAGCGTTGAAAGAAGAAACACAAAAGATATACATGGCATGTCGAAACCCTCAAAAAGCAGAAAGAGCAAAACGGGAGTTAGAGGAATCTACAGGTAGAACCATTTTTGAGGTGATCATCATGGACGTTTCAAAGCCAGAAACGGTAAAGAAAGCAGTGAACGTGTTGAAAGAGCCAGTAGATGCACTTATTATGAATGCAGGAGGTGTAGGAGGAAGAACACCGTTAGAATTAACTGAAGAAGGTGTAACGAACATTGCAGCTACTAACTTACTTGGACATGCTGTGTTGTTGAATGAATTGATAAAAACCAATAAGCTAACACAAATGGCACTGTTCGCTAGTTCTGAGGTGGCTAGAGGAGTAAAAAAAATGGGCATCAAACGTCCTAATCTAAAAGGTGGGACAGTGGAAGAGTTTGAGTCAATTTTAAATGGCTCTTCGTTAAGCACTAAAATGGATCCAATGGAAGTTTATGGGCTTACTAAATTGGTCGGAACTTTTTGGCTAAGTGCCGTGGCCAAAGAACACCCAAATCTTAGATTGATTAGTATGAGCCCTGGAGGAACTAGAGGAACAGAAGGATTTAATGATATGCCTTTAGTACAAAGGTTGTTTTATAAATACATCGGAATGCCACTGATTATGCCATTATTGGGATTGTCACACAGTTTAGAAACAGGAGCTAAACGATTTGTTGATGGCATTTCTAATACACAACTCGAGAGTGGGAAATTCTATGCGAGTAAGGCCAATGTGTTAACTGGTTCATTGATAGATCAAGCTACATTATTTCCCGAGTTGACTAATTCAAGCTATCAAAGTAATGCGAGCAAAGCGTTGAATAGTTTTCTGTAGTTGAGAAAGCTTTGCGTATCTATTTGTTCGCATCCTTTTGAAGAGTTTGTTTGGTAAGGAGAGTGTAAGAACTTTTGAATCATAGAAAAAGAGCTGCAGTTATGCAGCTCTTTTTGTAATTAATCTGTCCAGAAAGCAACCTTGTAAATGTTCTGTCTTTTATGACTCAGTAATGAATCTGGATGTGTAAGGTTTAATCTAATTCGGTTAGAGTCTATTTGCTGTTCATCAATTAAATAGCGTCTTATTGCCGAGTAGCGCATGGTTCCAATCTTGTCAATTCTGCTCAGTGCTTTTTCTTCACCTACATATTCGACACTCAAATTGGCCGTTGATTTTAACGTATCGGTATTATTGGTTAAGGTATTCACATAGCTAACAAAAGAAGAATCATGATTAGACAAATCCTCTAGCTGATCTAACAGCTCTTGTGTTACTTGATCTGCATTCGGAACAGTATCTGTTTTATAGAGGTAACGATACTTCATCTCAAGCAAGGCATATTTTTCTACCTCATCATATTTTTTGGTGGTGCGTAAAAACTCAACATTGAGTTCTTCTTTTTTCTTCATCACCTTAGCCAAATTCTGAAGTTGCTTTTCTTGCTTCTTGTTCAGTTTTCTAGAAAGGTGACCAAATCGAATTTCTTTGATGTCATCTCCATTGAAACCGAATAGTTTACCCAATAATTTGAACGGAGCAGAAACCACTTTCAACACTAAGTTTTTAAGAGTTCTCCAGATCACTCTTCCGAATTTGAATTTAGGGTCATCCAAATCACCTTCTACCGGAACATCTAACAAGATGTTACCATCCATATCTTTCAGTAATCCTGTTGCCAACTTAACAGGAAGGTTATACAAGGCTTTGGTCTTTTTGTTTTTCTTTCCCCAATTGAATTGATCAAACTCTATAATGTTAGAACTAACCACCTTTCGGTCTTTAATTTGAACATCACAGGTATATAATAATCTTCCGAACTCAATTGGGTAGTTTACGTAATCCATGGTATAAGCCGTAAACGGATTCATCTCGGTTCCTTTGATTTCGTAATGAATGTCTAAATCAGCTGGATTGGCAGTGTATGGTCTAATATATCCATCAAATTTCCCGCTGTGGTTTAAAATAGCACCAAAGTAGAATGTAACACTTTCTTCAGTAGATGTTAAACCATCGGCATGTACATTGATATCGTCTAATCTATATTTGAAATCTTCCGCTTTTGTGGTGTAGTCAATCATCTCGCAAGAAGAGTTTTTCACCTCCAACTTTTTCAATTTATAAGATGATTCTTGGTAAGATTTCAACATGTCTTTTACATATAGGAAGAGCAATGCAAACGGATTGGCATAGTCAATTTCTTCCTCACCATCAGCAGTCATAGTCTCTACCGATGATGGAGTAGAAGTAGTATCTGGTTTTAGTAATCGTGTAAAGTTGTTATCCGTTTCATACAGCTCAAACTTGCTGTTCAATTCATCCAGAGTAATGGCATTTAGTTCGTAAACGGCATCGTTTAGTTGAATGGTATCAATGTCAATTTCGAAAGTTTTGAATGCAACAACTTGATCACCTTCTAAAGAGTTTAAACCAAAATCATTAATGCTCATGTTACCTCCTAGATCAAATAGATCTGGGTTTTCCATGTTTGCGGTAAAATTCACATCAGAATTGAATACTCCATCCATGGAACTGTAGTGGATATAAGGATCTAAATAAGGATGAATTAGTTCTAAATTGACGTTGCTAGATTGAAGATTCACATTTACATCAGAAGTCACTAGGTTAATGCCATTCTTAATATGAAAATCTCCACCAGTAGATAGTGCAAAAGCTAAGTCAGATACAATGTAATTCATAGTATCACTAGCTTTTGGTAACAGGTACTCAATCTTATTTAAACTGATGTGTGGGAGCAAGTTACTTTCATAGTCAACCATTCCACCATCTAGTTTTACGTTTTCAACAGTAAAGTGCCAGTTAGAAGGCTCTTCATCTACTTCTTCTATTTCAATAGCAGTTGAATCATTAGCTCCAAGTGCCATCAAATCATCAAAATTGAAAGAAGAATTATGTTGAACAATGTTTACACCCCAGTTGGTTAAACCAAACTCTCTGATGTGAAAATGGCTAGATAGCATTGGCCATAATTCTACATCAACATACATACTATCAAAGTGAACGAAAGACGTTACATCATCAGTTTCATGAAAATCTAGCCCTTCAATAATAAGTTCTAAAGTGAAGTAATTCAGATCAATGTTCTCGATTTCTATTTCTCTACCGATCTGTTCTTTGTCATATTCTTCAATAGCATACTCAAGCAATGATGGTAGCGCAATTAAAAATGCTATAAGAATGATAGATAGCGCAATGGAGAAAATAAGTAGGAACTTTTTCATCTAAGTATCGATTAACCCGTGTTTTGAGCGCGCGAATGAAGCAAAATTTTCTGACCCAGCAATTACTGAATTATTATTTAGCGTTAATAATCTGTTTTACATGAGATTCAAGAGTTGGTAGGTTGTGTTTTTCGAACCATGGATTACGCTTTAACCAGATGTTGTTTCTGGGTGAAGGATGGGGTAGTGGAAAGAATTTTGGCAAGTATTCTTCAGCGTATTGAACGGTTTCTGTTAGGTTCGATTTTTTATTCTTACCTAAGTAATATCGTTGGGCATAGTTTCCAATCAGCAAGGTTAATTTTATGCTTGGCAACTTAGAAAATAAGGGAGGGTGCCATAAAGGGGCACATTCTTTACGAGGAGGTAGGTCTCCAGATTTACCAGTGCCAGGATAACAAAACCCCATAGGGATAATCGCAAAAAGACTGGTGTCGTAAAACTGTGTTTTATCTACATTAAGCCATTGGCGTAACCTTTCACCACTAGGGTCGTTCCAAGGAATACCAGTATTGTGTACTCTTATTCCGGGGGCTTGACCAATAACTAGAATCTTACTCTTTTCAGAAGCCATAAGCACTGGGCGTGCACCCATGGGTAAATGAGATTCGCAAACTGCACAACTGTGCACTTCTGATAAGAGCGAATTCAAAGACTTATTTTTTGGTTGCTCGTTTTGCAATTTTTTCTTTGTAAAAGGCTTTGTCTGCAATGTAAATTACTTTCTTAACCTCACAGAAAGTTTGAGATTGATCTGCATTTGTAAGGTAAGTAATCTTCTCAATGTTGATTTCGTTTTGTTCTCTTACTTGTTGTTTGATAGATGCAATTTCTTCCTCAGAATAAGTGAATTGAGCAAACAAGGCTTCCTTTGCTGGACGCTTGAATTTAATTTCAGCTGAACGATCCCATACAATGTAATTTTCGTCTAACAGATTGACTAGTTGAACCATTGGAATGGGGTCTACTGCTGCAAACATGCTACCTCCAAAAATGGTATTCGCATAGTTTCTGTTCTTGTAAGAATATGGGATCCTTATCTTAACAAAGCTGATGTCATCAGAAACCTCTACTACTTTTGCAGTGGTTCTTCTATACATAGGAGACCAGTTAAATCCGTATTTCAACAGTGTTTTTAAACTGAAGAACTTGGTACCTACTTTAGCAACATTTTGATAAAAAGACATTTTACAATTCCTCCTAGAAGTTATTCCGGGAATAAAGGTATGCTTCCAGAAGCGAATAAGAATTAAATCATGCCTCTCGCTTTCAACTCAAGGTATTTGTTGATGGTATCTAGTGTTAAGTTTTCTGGTGTAGTTCTAATAGTTTGAATACCTGCTTTACGTAATGCAACCGTTGCTTCAATAAGTTCATAGTGAAGTTTTTCCCCCATGGTTTGAGCAGTTACATCGGTCATGGTTTTTACGGGTTGCTGCATAAAATGACTCAATTCTGTATTCTCGAAAAATATAACAACCAGCAAGTGCCCTCTATTGATACGTTTTAGTTCGGGGAGAGTACGTTGTACTGAGTTTAAACTCATGAAATTGGTGAACATGAGTAGTAACGATCTTCCTTTTACACGTGTTCTCAAAAACTGGTGTAGGCCTTGATAATTTCCTTCTTCATCACTCGATTCAATATTGTACAACGAATTCATGATTTGTTGTAACTGATTATTCTTATTCCGAGCCGGAATAAAATGATCAACCTCTTTTGCGAAGGTCATTAGCCCAGTATGATCTTGGTTTTTTAGTGCAATATTTAGTATGCTAAGAGTGGCATTAATGGCATAATCCATTAGGCTTAACTTGTTGAAAGGCATACGCATTACTCTACTCTTATTGATGACAGCATAAATTTGCTGCGACTTTTCATCTTGGTAGTTGTTTACCATCAATTGAGCATTTCTACTAGTAGCCTTCCAGTTTATTGCACGTGGATCGTCACCTAACACATATTGCCTGATATCGCTGAACTCATATCCATGGCCTAACTTTCTTACTTTTCTGATTCCTGGGTGATTTCTATCGGCAGAGAAAACCATTAAATCAAACATCTCCATTTGTTTGAATGATGGATAGACCTTTACCATTTCGGGTGTTTCAATGGTCCTATTCAATTCAACCAATCCCAATTTAGAGGATAAGAATACATGAATGCTATAGAATTGGTATTCTCCTCTAGAAGTAGGAGTGATATCATAGGAAAAGTTGTGTTGGTCTTGCGGTTCTACAGAAAAATCGAATGATATATCTCGCAGTTGTAACTGGTAGGGGATCTCATCAATTAGCTTTATTTGAAGCGATGATTCACTGCTATTTGTTACCGAAATTAGTATTTCGTTTGCATCATGTAACGAGAAGTGCTTCGGAAGCTTACGTACTGCATTTACATGATCTAGCTTTTGCTTGGTTTGTCTATAATCTGCAACTGTAATAGTTAAGAGAACTACAATCTCGGTGTACGCCAAATAAACGAGATAGGGCAGCGCAAAGCCAAATGCAAAAGTTGCTATAACAACTCCGCAAGCATAAAAAAAGCGATCTGTAAGATTTAACTGTCGCAGCATTAGCGTGGAACTTCTATATCTTCAATAATAGATCTAATGATGTCTTCAGAAGTGTATCCTTCCATTTCTGCAGTTGCGCTTACAATTAACCTGTGATTCAAAACAGGATAACATGCACGTTGCACATCATCTGGAGTTACATAGTTTCTACCGTTTAGTGCGGCAAAAGCTTTGGATGCGCGCAATATGGCTAATGATGCACGAGGGGAAGCTCCTAAATAAATAGATTCATGATCTCTGGTTGCCACGGTTAACTTGGTAATGTATTGAATGATTTGCTCAGAAATATGCACTTCTTGAATGAACTTTTCGCACGCTGCAAGTTGATCGTTACCCAATACTGGTTTAACCAATTCTTCTGATGCTTGCGTGTCAAAATCTTCTTTGAATCTGTCTAAAATGGCAGCCTCTTCCTCTAGACTTGGATAAGGCACTTTTACCTTAAACATAAAGCGATCTAATTGTGCTTCTGGAAGCCTGTAAGTTCCCTCTTGGTCAATTGGATTTTGAGTACCGATTACAAAGAATGGTGGGGGTAATGGATGTGTGTTTCCTTCTACAGTTACTTGTCTTTCTTCCATTACCTCAAACAATGCAGCTTGAGTTTTAGCTGGGGCTCTATTGATTTCATCAATCAGCACAAGGTTTGAAAAAATGGGTCCTTTCTTATATTCAAAAGTGCTGGCATTTTGATTGAATACCATTGTTCCAATAACATCCGAAGGCATCAAATCTGGGGTAAACTGAATACGTTTAAAATCTACCGTTAATGTTTTAGCAATCAACTTTACCAAAAGTGTTTTAGCTACTCCAGGATACCCTTCGAAAAGCACATGACCATTGGTAAGTAGAGCAGCCAAAGAATCTTCAATGGTACTGTCCATACCAACTAATACCTTCTGTAGCTCAGTTTTAATGTCTTGTATTAACGTTTGAACTACGTTGGTGCTAGAAGGAGTAACAGCTTCTTTACTTACAGAGTTTGTTTCTGAAATTGAACTCTCGTTAGACTCTTGGGTAGATTTGATAGTCTCTTCAGAATGGTTATCTGTATTATCCGATTGGTTAGGTGTGATATCTTCTGTCATTTCTTGGCGTTTTTATAGAAGTCTTGAAGTTTGTTATGTAACTCAGCCGCATCATTAAAAGTAGCTTGCGGGTTATATAGAACGGTGTGTTGTTTCTTGAAAATTTCTTGAATAAGCGTAATGTCAACTTTTGCTCTTTTGGCAAGAAGCTGTTGCTCTTCAGTCTCGTTTTTAACGGAAATTCGGTATGTTCTTCGGCAGTAGTCAGTGAAAATTTTCATCATTTCATGACCGATGTATTTCGGTTGCTTCGACTGAAAGTAGAGAGAACCTAGAGACCGAGCGAATTCAATAGACGTATTCGAGTTTTGCGCGATTAATGGTATAATACGTTGCCGTCTCTTTATGCGAACTACAAAAAATAGCAAGGTGGTAACCATAAGCGCAATCCATGCACTTCTAAGAGCAGGTTCGCTAAAAATGAATGATAAAGGTGAAGTAGCTGGTTCTCTTTGAAAGTACTCTTGTTCTCCACGGTAGGTCTGACTATAAAAATCTACAACAGTTTGCTGCTGAGGTAATTGAGATATTGCATATGAAGCATATTCGAATCCTTGTTCTTCAACTAGGAAGTAATTGCTGAACAAAATTGGGTTGAAGTGATACAAGATTTTTCCCTTTCCATAAGGAATGGATAGGTAATTTACATATTGTGACTCGGACGAATCACTACTTATGTAACTTAGAAACTCAACGTTATAATCATATTCAAAATCTAATGGATAGTAGAAGAACCAGTCATTTCCTACATGTCTTTTGCCCTGTTGAATTTGAATAGGGAAGGTCTTACCATTATCAGGTAAATGAAGGTGAGTTTCAAAAAGAAACATAGACTCACCTTTGTACATATCTATACTATCTCTTTCCCAAATGGCTTCAAAAAGGTTATAGTTATAAATGTCGTTTGTGATAAATAGTGCGGTACTACCATCTTCTACAAATTGAAGAAGTAAATCTGTATCGGTTGAATCAGCGTTGAAGTATTCGCCTACAAAAACAAAGTTGAATTGGTCTACAGAGTCTAGTTTGAACTCATTGGTGAGGTATGTGATATCTTGATCTGTAGAAGCTTCTAACAGTCGGTAAAACAAGCTTAAGTCATACGGATCTGTACCTTTTGATTTTAGCTCTACATTCCAGTTTACCCGGTTGTAATTGGAATAGATCAAGAACCCAATCACTACCACAATTAGAAGAGAAAATATGACAGGGATTAATCTATCCTTACTCATTTTCTTTAAGGTTTAATGTGAGCTCTTGGATGGTCGCCACAGTCTGGTTAAACTTTTCTTGACCTAGTTCGGTTTCACCATACCAAATGGTATCGTACACAGAGACAATAGAACTAAAGATATTGTGTATTTCTGCGGATTCAATTTCATTAGCGAACTGAACGTTTGTTTTACGTTTTTTCCAAGTAATGTGATTCTGGTCGATTAACAACTGAAGTACCATTAGAAACCTAATTCTTAATGCTTTCTTGAATTCTCCTGCTTCTATGGCTTCTTGGTAAATATCATTTAATTCTACTTCTGGAAGGTTCTCTTCTGCTTCTTCAATGGTTTTGGCCTCAACTCTGGTAGTAACCTTTTGATCTAGTCGTGTGTTCATTATGATAGCAATTACTACTGCCAATAGAATCAATACCACTATGCCTATTATGACATACTTTACAATTGTTTCGGAATTAGAATTAGAGGGAGCTTCAGTCTTAGTTATTTCGGGTTTCTTTTCCTCCGATTTTTTGACATCAGGATATGTGTATTCTGTTCTCCACTCTTCCCATTTTTTCTGATCTAGTTGAATGGAATCGTTGGCAGAAGAATACATCCAAACTAAAGAGAGCAATATGCAAATGATATATCTCATTAACTTTTCGAATTGATGTTATTCAGTGACAAAATCCCTGTTTTATCTGTATCTGTTTGATTGGTTCCGAAGGCAGTTACAATGCGATTATTTAAGTTGGTTGCATGTTTTATTTCTTGAAGAGTAAAGAATTCAAGTTGGGCAAATAGCATGGTGATTAGCAGAAACAAGTATGATAATGAAAATACCAATATGTCAATGATAATAGCGTAGATACTCCCAGTTGAATCCATACCTAATAGCGATACTAAAACAGATGAAAGGAAATTAGAGATTAGTAGCTGAACAATATTAGACGAGAATGTAAGAGCAAAATATGAGAGAGCAGCATAACCAATTACTCTAATAAAGATATGTTTAGAAAAGACAAGATTGAATGGGTTAGAAATACCGGGTTGCTCCACCATTGAATACATAGAGTAATACAAGCAAATGGGCATTGCAAAGAAAACTAATAAAGCTGTAAAATCATTCTCAGATAGTAGCATGAAAACTACAGCTGTTATAATGGAAAAAACTAGTTGAGGAACTAATTTAAAACTGTCCATTAGTTTTAGATCTTTAGCTATAATACTTGAACTTAAGTAGGATGCAGAAGAAACAGCAATGAACCCAATAATTACTAACATGTAATCCCATGAAGTGAGTATAAGGTAGTCTATGCTGCTATGAAGCTTTCTATAGTAAGTTTTGTCAGATAAAAAGATTACTTCGTCTAAATACTCTTCAGAGAATACAAGAATAATAGAAAGTGAAACCACCATACTTGTGAAAATGGCTACCTTCTTTTTATAGGTTGAAACGAGCTTTATGGCTTCCCATACAATACTAAACTTGGCAGAAATGGCATCTTTATGAAATACTGGAATAGATATAGGTTCAATTCGAGTTTGGAAATCAGTTTGTTTAGTAGATAGAGCACTTTTTGCAACGTATCTGGGATACCAAATAAAGTACAGACCTATAAACGATAAACTCATTAAAATAGAAAGTAGTCGTACGATATCTGGCAAATCAGTATGCCTAGTTAAGAAACCTTCAATGGCACCAGAAAACACTAAGAGTGGCATTAAGCCAAGCATGATAACGATACTTTTTCTGCCAGCTATTCGAAAGGCATCTAATCGTGAATAAGAGCCTGGAAAAATGATTCCTTTGGCTAAAATCAGTCCTGCAGTACCAGCAAGCAGAATAGAGAAGATTTCGATGACACCGTGTTGCCAGATCGTTAAAAAAGACTCTACTGTGAGGCCCCTTTCTACAAAGAAAAATAAGAAGCATCCCAACATGACTCCGTTGTTGAGCATAGCAATAATGGTTCCTATTCCAAGAACCAAACTGCTGATGTATGTGTATGCCGAAACAAATAGGTTGTTGATTGTAATACCCAAAAACATGTTTAGCTCATCAGGATCTTTGTAGATGGCCATGGGATCACCTTTTTCAATGTTTTCGATAGTGGTATCCACATAGTTTTGCCCTAATATTTGAATCGGAAAATCTGGATTATAATACGTTGAAAAAGCTCCGATTAATGCGGCTGCGAAAAATATAATGGTTGTGAGTAGTAATATACTCCTATGCTCATAGATTGTTAAAGGAAGATCTACTTTCCAAAACTTAATGAAGTTAGATCTATTGGATAGTCCAGATCGGTGAATCTTAAGAGAGAGTATTTGAGAAATACCATTAAGATAAGATCTTACCAAGCGGTTAGGGTAGTGAGTCCTGGCAAATGATAAATCATCAATTATGTCAACATAGAATCGTGTAACATTTACTGGGTTCATAGAATTAGAGTCGAGTTCTCGCTCAAATTCCTGCCATTTGGATTCGTTATCCTCAATAAATTTTGATTCTTTCAATGGTTATGTATTAGGTTGTGATTGAAAAGTTAGATTTGTCTTTCCGCGACAAGATTATGAAAATACTTGAATTTGAAAATACTCAAGGAATAAACCTACGTTACGAAGTAGCTTCACCTATTGAACGAATCGGTAGTTTTATTATTGACTTTATTCTGCTATCAATATTTGTGGGATTGGCCTCTATATCTTTAGAATTGATGGGGTTTAAGCCATCAATTACCGAAGCACTTAGGTTAGCTGTTTTGATTCCTATCGTTGTTTTTTACTCATTGGCTTTCGAATTATTGAATGATGGCAGATCTATTGGGAAAATGATGCTTGGGATCAAGGTTATAAGAGTAGATGGCAAAGAGGTTTCTACTTATGATTTTTTAACTAGATGGATGTTTAGATGGATAGACATCTATTTATCTGGAGGAGCATTAGCAGTAATAGCAATTGGCGCTTCACCAAGAAGCCAACGCATAGGAGATATGCTGGCCGATACAACTGTTATTCGTACAAAGAATTTGCGTGTATCGTTAAAGCGTTTACAAGGACTATCTGAGTTAAAGAATTATACCCCTGTGTTTCCGCAAGTCTTACATCTATCAGAAGAGCAAATATTTTTATTGAGTGAAACCATTAGTAGAGGTAAGAAATATAAAAATCAAGGTCATGTAGACGCCACCGAGACATTAGCAATGGGACTCGCAAGAGAGCTAAAAATAGAAAAGCCTCCACAAACAGAGGCTTTCTTAAAACAGTTAATGAAAGATTATATAGCGCTTACTCGTTAATTCTTACAACTCTAGTTTTTGCAAGAGAGTCATGCCACATTACACCATTGTTAGTCCATACGGAAATGAACTCAAATGGTATAATTCTGCAAATTGTTCTAATAAGAACTTGACTAACACTGGGTGGTGTTCCATCCATAGAGACTACTGCAGTTCTCGATGCCATTTTTCCAATGGTTTTACCCTTGAATGCAACCTCACAAATCACAAAATACAAGAAGAAACAAGCGAAGCCAATAGCGTAGTATTGAATGATGATGCCAAACGAAGCGGACGTGTCTTGAACGTTTCCTAAATCGCTATTCGCAATTAAAACTCCTGATAGTGTAGATTGTACAAGGTAAATAATGATGGTATCTAATAGGTAGTTGATGAATCTTTTACCTGCCGGAGCAATGTTGTGATTTCCAAGAGTTTCATTACTTAATGATTCATCTAAAATAGTAGTCTGATTGTCCATAGATGTGATAATTGATACTGTGTTAATTGAGTTCAGAAAAATACACTGAAAATGGATATAGACACTATGGGAAGAGGTTATTTTAATACACTCACATAGCCTGTTTTAGCATGTTGACTATGGTCGTATTTACAATACTCAACGATGTAGTAGTATGTTCCATTTACTACTTGCTTTCCGTTGTTTTGGTTGGTTCCATCCCAACCTTCGTCCATTTGTTCACTTTCATAAAGTTTCATACCCCATCTGTTATAGACGGTTAGCTTGTAGCATGTAGCTTCTTCAATATAGAATTTAAGTCGATCGTTAACTCCGTCACCGTTTGGTGTAAATACATTAGGCGCTGATAGGTTATCGCAATCTTTTACATTAAGTAGTACAGGGATATAATCAGATGAGCAAACAGATCTAGATGCTTTCACATAATATGTAGTTGATTCAAGTGGGTCTGGAATGGTGTAGCTATCTCCTTCTTCTACTTGTTGTCCATTGATACTCGTGTGCCATGTGATTTCACCTAAAGGTGCATTAGCAAAAAGTGTAATTAACTCATGAGCACAGGTAACAGTATCAGTAGAGGTAGGAGAAACGAGATCATTACGTTCTACAATAAGCTCAACAGTATCAGACGCAGCATAACAGCCAAACGAATCGATTGTAGTGAGGTGGTAAAAACCAGATTCAAAAACAGTATAGCTACTACCTGAAAAATTAGTTGGTAACCAAGTATACGTTTGTTTATCGAGTTCTATACTAGTTAGTATGGTTGAATCTCCTTCACAAATTAAGAGATTACCGTCTACGTTTATGTTTACAACCGTGTCAGGCATAAATACTTGATAGGCATCAGACTGTCCTTTACAACCATTCGTATCAGTAAGGTGTAGAGTAAATGATCCAGATGAATCTATAACGATGCTTTGAGATTGCTCATTTCCAGGTAACCACTCATATTCAACAAAACCTAATGGAGCTTCTAAAGTAATAGAATCACCATAGCATAATACCGAATCGTCTGAATTGAATATCTCCGAAATCACCTCGAATTCAATGATTTCTATGGTGTCTGAAATGGCTGGACAATCGTTCGTGTCGGTAATTGAAAGAACGTAGCTTCCTGGTGAGTTAACGGTAATTGAAGATGAAGTTTCTCCAGTTGGCCACCACGAATAACTTCCCATTCCCGAATTCCCAGTAAGTGTTGTTGATTCTCCTTTGCAAAGAGGTATTTCTTGCTGAATGATGGCTTCTGGTAAAGAAGGCAAAATCTCAATAGAAGCCGTAGTCGTTATCCCACAAGAAATAATGTTACATGAATAGGTGCCTGGTTGATAAATAACTTGGGTTGTAGACGATCCAGATAAGGGAGGAAGCCAATCAATGATACTACTGTCGTTTGTAATAACGCTTATCTCTACAGAGTCGCCATCACAGATATAAGGATCTACAAGAGTCGCTAATTGAGGCGTTGCGTATTGCGATAAAACAATGGTGTTCGATACCAGGTCGCAACTATCACTATCATTTACAACACAGTAATATTGCCCAGCAACAGAGGCGTAAAATGATGAATCTCCTAGAATAGTTCCATTTGGCCCAACCCAAAGAAATTCACCTTCATTGGCAGAACAATCTATTAAGACAGAATCGCTTGGACAAATTAGTAAGGAATTCGTTGAAATAGTGGGTTGTTCTTTTACTTCAACTAAAATGGTGTCAAACTCTGTAGCTGTGCTTGAGCAACCAGCACCTCCGCCTACTGTAATTGTTGAGATAGCCGTATATAAGCCAGGTTGCGTGATGTAAACACTATCATTTGTATTCCCCAACACACCAGGACCTATCCAGTAGTATTGAGTACTGCCTGTAGCAACTAATAGTGCTGTATCGTTCGGACAAATAGATTCACTACCAGTTATTGAAACAGAATAAGGAGGAATAACAGGTAGTGGTGTTACTTCTATGTAAATACTTTTTGAAACTATGTGAGTATCTGTGTCACAAGCATTTGCGCGTATCCCAATTATATCGATGTCATACCATCCAGTTGTGTCAGCATACAGGTAACCAAATGTTTCACACGTAGAATAAAAGAGAGTTGGTGTTGGAGTAATTAACCAATCGCTTGAAAAATTAAATGTTGTTGCACTACCTAAGCATGCTTGATTTCCAGCTGGATTAGAAACACTATCGTAGAGCCACATATCAATCAAGTCACCTTCACATATTTGAAATGAGTCAGCTGCTATTGCAAGTTCTAAATCAAATGGAGGCAAAGGAGGATGAAAGAAAACGTTAATTACTGTGATCATTTCGCAACCGTTAGAATCACTGACAACTAATTCATAAATCCCTAATTGATCTACAACAATACTAGGGTTAGAGATGCCTCCTACAGGAAGTCCTGGACCTTTCCATGAATATTGATTGTTTCCTACATTTCCAGCGGTAAGAGTTACTGTATCAGGTATGCATAAGAATATGTTTTCTGGAGTGCTGGTGTTTATATTTATTCCTTTACTATCTGTTATAGTTGCTGCCGATGGTTGCGGAAGTGGAATTACAAAAACAGAATCCTCGTATGAATAACACCCATCTTCACTTGTTACAGACATGTGAACTAACCCTGTATCTTGGGGAATAAACTTGTCACCTACAGCTGCACCTGGCCCTGTCCAAGCAGTTGGTAAGGAAGGGGATACATCTTGACAAACGCTATAAATGTTTCGTATGGTGTCAAGATTGCAAGCTATTAATGTATCCACGCAATTGGGAGCTCCTGCACATCCCCAGTATTGCGACCTGGAACAGCCAGAACCATTACGGAGATAAAAATCAAAGGGTTCTCTACTTGGATCTATACAATTTGCAATGAGAATATCAGTATTGCCTCCATTTGGAACATTAACAAATGAACCGTAATCGGCATCACTACAATATCCGTTATTCGAGCCACATCCAATCAAATTCCATAGTGAAAGGTTTGATGCTGAGAAATTACTGGAAATAGGAGTGATTAGATCCGAATTAAACCCTCCAGTAATATGAATTAACCCACCGTTATCTATTGCTAATCCTCTTCCATAATCTTCTTTTCTGCTACCAAGATTGCGGCTGTAATCATGATTGCCGTTCATTGTGAACTTACTGATGTAGATGTCTTTATAGCCAATAGAATTGAAAGTCCCAGAACCATATGTTGTACTGAGCTCGCCAAATGTGCACTCGAATGCTCCAATAATAGCAGCTTCTCCAATATTGCTAACCTGAATGTCTGAGGCAGAAACAAGGTTTTCTGATCCAAGTGCAGTAGCCCAATCAAGATTACCTGAAGCAAGATACTTAGCTACAAACACTTTATTAGAGTAAGAGTTATTTAGTACAAAGTTTGGATTGACTCCAAAAAAAGTGAGACTCCCGGTGAACTCTCCTGTGATGTATGCATTTCCGACTTGATCTGTAGCAATAGCATTGGCAATATTTGAGGTTCCAGCACCTATCAATCGAAACCAAGTTTCTTGTCCTTGCCCGTTCAATTTAACCAAGAAAATAGCATTATACATGGTATTGGAATGGAGGTTATCGAAAGTAATATCGCCACTAAATTGACCTGTAGCATATATGTTTCCAGTATTATCTGAAGAAACGTCAATTCCTCTGGAACCTAAAGAACCACTTCCATGCTTAGTCCATTGAAATGTGCCTGTAGAATCTAACTTTGTAATGAAAGTATTAGTAACACCACTAGAAGCTGTTAAGCTTGTAGTGCCGAACGAAGCAGTTCCAGCAAACTCACCTGTAGCAATAACGTTACCTGAATTGTCTATCGTAATTCCACTTCCAATTTCAGGAGAGGTTCCTCCCGCACTTTTCACCCAATTGAAATTACCAGAGGTTGAATATTTAGCAATGAAAACATCTTGATTTCCAGCCGAAACAATTTGCTGATTTCCAAAGGTTGCAGTACCAGAGAAATAACCTGTGATATGAGGATTCCCTTGATTATCAATAGAAATGTTCAAACCTCTATCAGAACCTGTTCCACCAGCACTAACAGCCCAAGTATAATCACCTTGATTATTCGTTTTAGCAATAAAAATATCTGTAGCTCCTTGTGAGGTTAGTATAATATTTCCGAAAGTAGCGTTTCCAGTAAAGTACCCTGTCGTATAGGTGTTTCCTTGATTGTCTACACAAGTCGCATAACCTTCATCAATGGTAGAACCACCAGCTTTTTGAATCCAGTGCTGAGATTGAACTTGAAGAGTTGCAAAGAAAAATACAAGAGAATAGAAAAGCGATTTGTTGTAGAAAACGTTCCGTTGATTATTTGTGGGAGTACGAAGCATAAACAAATGATACGGGAGCAGACTGTCGTTAGGATTAATTTGTACCTAAGTTAATCGAATATATTATATGTCAGACGAGCAACTTCTATAATGGGTTGCTTATTAATTAAACTTACACTCTTAAAAATCACCTATTTAATTAAGATTAGGTTCTTACCTGTTTATTTTACGCCCTTTTGGCTGGTTAAAATCTTTTGAGAAAGTAATCTTTACAGGAAGATCATAAAGTAAGGCGTTCATGTCTAAACAAAATTGTTGGTACTCTTTTGGAGTAATTGAAGACTGTTTGATTTCGTAGTGATATTTCAGTTCTATTTCATTTCCAGATTTTTCAATCATTTTTGATGAATACAAGAAGCCTTCGTTTTCGTACTCATCATTTTTCTCCATAATAGCCAAGTCTTTTGGTAAAGTAATACTTGTCTTTTGGTCATATTTTGATGGATATCCAAGTTGAACAGGAAGTTCTTTCTTTTCACATGTCAAATAAGACACATAACCATATAGAGGAATAGGTTCGTATTGAATTAAATGTACCTTTCCTATGATTCCATCATCTTCTCTCCATGCATTTGGGATTTCGTATTGTTCTACAATTACCATTTTATTGCTATCTAAATCATCAATGATTTTGATACGCTCACTTACCATTATTGTTGGGAAAAGGTTTGTGTAAAGCCCTTTGAGCTGTTCAGACGCCTCTTTTAAAGAATAATATTCTAAAATAGATCTGAAATATTCTGCATTCATGCCATAAAGAGTGGAGGTGACAGTAAGTTTTATAGGGTCTTGAAAGCTGTTAGATTCTAAGTGCTCTTCAACGTAAGTTCTAGAAATAGTATCATTTATGTTCATTTCAGATAAGGATTCATTTCCCTCCGATATTGGTAAAGCTAGCCCGAAATTGGTGATCATTTTTTGTTTAAAAGAACCTCCTTGATTGGTCATAGTAGGGTCTATCCAATATCGATCTCCTTTATAATCAAGACATACAATTACATGATCAAATGAATAACCAGTTGGAGTAATACTATCTACTCCATGCCACATATTCGCGCTAACAAGAGCAGGGTAGGCGGTGGTAATTCCAATTTGTCTCATTAACTCAACGAACAACAATGATTTATCCTTACAGTCACCAAATCGTTGCTTAACTACTTTTTCTGGACTAAATGGTTTTATGCTACCTATTCCAGATTCAATTCCCATGTATCTAATATCATTTTGAACAAAATCTAGAAGTTTATCTATTTTTTCTTCGTCAGTTTCATTACCAATCAAAACTTCATCAAATACACTTTGTAGATCCTGCTGGTTTTTTAACGAAAAAACATCTACAGCCCAATCGTTTATTTCTTTCCAAGAATTAGTGCTTGAGAAGTAGAAGTAGTCGTACGGGATAATCCAGTTAGGAGAAGACTCTTCTAGCTCTTTAGCCTCTAGATCTGTTCTAGATAACTCTACTTGATTATAGTCTGTGTGTTCTGTTTTAATTATTTTCTTTTCATCACACCCTTGGCACCCCATATAGAATTCTTGATTTTTCGGATAGAGGATGTTTATGTGTATATGATCTAATGGATTCGTATTTTCTAAAGGCAAGAGACGAAAACGTTGATCGTTGTAAATTGGATTATCGCCTACTATCGTATAGGCGAATTCAATGATATCTCCTTCTCTTATATCTTCAAGAATCTTATAAGCAGTTACGGCACCTGTATATATTCCTTGATCTAAATTCTGTTCGTTACTCAAAAATTCAAACTCTAATTCCTTTATTCTGTCTATTGGTTTGCCTTTTCTCCAAACTGTGAGTGTATGGAATTCTACACGTTGGTAGTTCGTATCATACGAGAATGTTAATTCTGAGGCTTCTGTTATACCTGCGTTACTTGTGATTTTGGTTGCAAAATGTGTGTAATCAGCTTCCAAGTCAAGATGGATTTGATAATCTATCACTGAATAATAAGATCCGTTGTTGATGTCATATTTATTGAACTTAGACTCAATAACTGGATCAATCGGTTTTACCCATTCTGGAATTGGTTTGAATTCAAGCTTCTGACCATATGCTGAGAACGACAGCACTGCGATAAATAAAAGTAAGGCTCTCAAAGTATAGCGTTTATAGTTGTTGTCGAAAGTAAATCAATTTAGTTAGGTTTAGAAAGGTTATTGATGGGATAGAATTTAAATGATTGTGTATGAATTACACTTGGCAAGTGTATTTTTACTTCAAAACAAAACCTAATCTATGCATATTCCATTTTTATCAAATCTTTCACTTTCAACTAAAGTTCTTGTTGGAGTTGTTTTAGGAATAGCCACCGGATTGTTCTTTGGTGATATGGTGGCTTGGATGTCCATATTAGGCGATGTATTTATTGGTCTTCTTCAGATGACAGTTTTACCTTATATCATGCTTTCGCTCATTGTTAATATTGGCAGATTGAGTTTAGAAAATGGGCGAAAACTTATAAGATATGGGTTAATTTTCTTAGGACTATTACTTGGGATAGGGTTACTAGGTTTATTTGTACTTCCATTTGCTTTTCCTCAGTGGAGTAGTGGATCTTTTTACTCTAACGATTTTATATTACCAGCTCCTGAGTTTGATTTTGTAAAGCTTTATATACCAACAAACCTATTCGAATCGCTCTCTTTAAATGTAGTGCCTGCTGTTGTGTTGTTCAGCATTTTTCTTGGGTTAGGGGTGATGAAACTACCTAATAAAGAAGTGTTGTTAAAACCCTTAGATGTTATTACAGATGGTTTGAATCAGGTTAATAAAATGGTTGTGAAAATAACACCTGTCGGAGTCTTTGCAATTGGAGCAGGTGTGGTTAGTCAATTGAGCTTATCAGACTTAAGTAGACTACAAGGGTATTTACTTGTGTACCTATTGGCAGTTTTAATTTTAACATTTGTTGTACTTCCGTTCATAATATCAATTTTTACTCCATTCTCACCCAAAGAAGTACTTAGAATTACCAAACCTACATTGATTACCATTTTTGCTACAGGTAAAATCATTGTGGTTTATCCTCAACTTATTGAAAACATTAAAGAAATAATTAATACAAGAGAAGGTAATAATGATGTAGCTAAGTCAGAGGTAGATATCATTATGCCTTTAGCATATCCATTTCCGAATTTAGGAACATTTATGATATTCATTTTTGTTCCTTTTGCTGCTTGGTACACAGGAAATGAATTTACCATTTCGGACTATCCATTGTTTTTAAGCTCTACTTTGTTGAGTTCGTTTGTAGCGCCTATTACAGGGCTTCCTTTCAGTCTAGATTTGATGGATGTACCAAGTGAAACTTTTCAGCTTTTTGTAGTTTCAACTGTTTTAACAGATCGTATTCGAGTTGTATTGGGGGCATTTCACCTAGTAGCATTGACTCTATTAACTGTGAGTGCTAGTAATGGGTTTATGTCTATTAAATGGGGAAAGGTTACGCAAACAGTATTAGTAACAGTTGCTCTTATGGGGGGATCAATTTTTGGATTGAATAAATTGCTAGAAAAGAGTATGGCCGGTATTCCAACGAATGCTGAGATAATGGATAACTTTCAGTTGATAAATCCTCAAGTGAACTACGAGATTATTAAGCCAGCGAAAAATCCAAAACGGCTAAGAAGATCAGAAAACATTATGGCTCGAATAAAGCGAACCAATCAACTTAGAGTTGGATATTATCCGAACAGCATGCCTTTCGTATTTGAAAATAGCAAAGGTCGATTTGTTGGTTTTGGGGTAGAGATGGCGCATCAATTAGCATTTGATTTAGGTGTTGAACTTCAATTTGTTCCTATTGAAAAGGGAAAATTGGTTGAGTGGATGAACCAAGATTACTTTGATATTGTAATGTCTGATATTTTCCTGTCTAGTGAGTATGCAGAGCAAATGAGTTTGTCTAAATCGTACATGGACATATCATTAGCTCTATTAACAAAAGGAGAAAACAATGAACTGAATACATTTGAGTCAGCATCAACTTTAGATTCATTTACAATAGCCTATTACATTAGAAAAGAGATTGCTGAAGATTACATCACTTTCTTTCCGCATGCTGGCTTATATGATATAGCAGATTTTGAGTCATTATTTGCTATTTCAGACTCTGATTCAGTGCACATAGATGCGCTATTAACTTCAGCAGAAAGAGCCTCTTCTTGGACCATAACACATCCAGATTTTAAAGTAGTAAACCCATTGCCATATCACTTGAATAATACATTGGTATATCCAATTGCTAGAGATGATGTGTGGCGAGAATATATTAACAGGTGGATAGATTACAGAACGAAAGATGGTACTTACGAACGAGTATACCAGCAATGGATTTTAGGTAAGGAATATAGAAAAGATACTAAAGCTTGGAGTGTTTATCATGATGTGCTCGGGTTTTGAGTAAAAGAATAAACTCTTAATGTATAAGAACTGCTTACTTACTTTGTGTTTTATTTCGTTTAGTAGTTTTCTCTTTTCGCAGGAACCCGCTCACATTCACTATGGAATACAAGATGGGTTACCAACAACCCAGATTTATCAAAGTATTCAAGACTCACGAGGCTTTATGTGGTTTGCTACTGATAGAGGATTGGTGCGCTATAATGGATATGAGTTCCATACATTAACACAATCTGATGGACTTCCTGATGATGTAGTTTTTGGTTTTCATAAAGATCGAAATGATCGAGTTTGGTTCTATACTTATAATGGGGGAATAGCTTACTTAGAAAACGATAGCGTAAGAGTTCCATCGTTTAATGATTCTCTCATAGATAAGTTAGGAAATACTGTTATTGGAACTCTATACTTAGATGAGCAGGATACTATTTGGTTGGGATCGAGATGGCAGCCGCGGGTAGTAAAAATTGATCCTACTGGAAAAGTTCATATTACTAAGTATTCAAAGGGGTTATCACAGCTTAGAATAACCGAGATTGATTCTCGAGGTTTCATATTTGGTTTTAGTGGTGAGGTTGCTAAGAGCAAAGAAGTGCTTCTTCAAACGTTAGGAGGTAGCTATGTTTTTCAATTACCAGAAGTGGTAAACTATGATTCTCCTATTGGGTGTGCAATAAAAACCACTCAATCTTTCTACTGTGCTCAAAGCAGATCTCTATTTGAAATAACAAGTTCAGGAATTCAACAGGAAACAACCCTTGCAGACAAAGTAACTGTGAGCTTATTTAAAGATAAGCAAGGAGATATTTGGGTTGGTGTGTATAATGGAGGAGCATTTCGTTTTAAACAAGGTAATCTGAATTCGCTGCCCGATAACTACCTAAGAGATTATTCAGTTTCATCTATATATGAAGATGAAGAAGGGGGATACTGGTTCACTACATTATTTGCGGGCATTTTTTATGTGATGAAGCCGTCACTCTGCCTTAGAGTGACTATTTGAAGAATTATAGTTGGCTTTGGTGTGTTGTGTAAAATTAAATTTTGTAATTTACTAAGTGTTTGGTGTCTAACAAGAAATATGACCTTAATTCACAATGAATAGTTAGGAATTATTCGTTTTTACGAAATATGTTTCGTTGTAACCCACATTTTTGTTAGTGCAAAATTGAGGGAAATGAAACAGTATTTACTAGCTATTTTAGGCTTGGTATGTAGCGTTGTGTCGTTTGGTCAAACCATTTCAACCAACATATCTACAACTTCTTTTTGTCAAGGAGATCAAGCTCAAGTATTCTATTTTTTATCGGGAGGTTCGTTTAATTCAGGAAACACGTTCTACCTGCAACTAAGCGATGAAAATGGAGACTTTACTTCTCCTGATACAATAGGAACAAATACGTCCATATATGGAGGAACAATACAGGCAACATTTCCAGCTCCAATTCAACCAGGTTCTGGTTACAGAATGCGTGTTGTTGGTTCTAACCCGTCTGTTATAGGTTCAGATAACGGACAAAACTTAACAATTAATGGAACCACGTTGCAAGACACCACATTCGGAAATAATGCTTGGAATGTATTTGCCTACGAGGGAAACTTTACGAACTACAAAGGGTACTATGTAGATAATAACCTAGAGATTCTAACCAGTAATTTCTTTTCTGTGTATGGCTCACCATCTGATGCCACTGGTTATGAAGGTTGTACAGTGTCTGTCAATAATCATGATTTTGTATACAAACGAAGAGGCTTTCCTTGTGGTTATTACACCTTAGATGTTCGAGGTGATGATGCGCACCGTATTTATTTGGATGGTAGTTTGATTTATAGTTCTGGTTATACACCCAGCATTCAAAATGCGGTTTGGACAGGATTTTTAACAAGCACTTCTGAACTGGAAATTCAAGTAGAAGAAGATGGAGGTGCGAGTGTATTAGAAGTACATTTTAATAACTCATCTGCATTAAATGTATCGTCAGATTTAATTGCGTGTGCAGGAGAAACAATAAGAATTGGCGCCTCTGGTGGTATTAACTACGATTGGTCAACAAACACTACCAATGTGGTTTCTGCTACAAATAACGATAGTATATCTATTGCTGTTCCAGCGGTTAGTGCACCAGGTACAAGTGAAACCTACGTTGTATTGGCAAATGATCCTACTAATAGTTGTTTGTTTAAAGATTCAGTTGAAGTAACGGTAGGTACTAATGCAAATGTTTCTTTATCTGCAACTAGCTGGTCTATATGTAATGGTAATACATTCAATGTAACAGCGTCTGGTGTAAGCCAATTTCAGTGGTTCCCAGATAGTAGTATTACATATAATAACTCTCAAAAAAGTAGTGTAACGATTACAGCAACAGAAAATGCTACGTATAGAGTTACAGGTAATGTTTCTTGCGCAACAGATACTGTAGATTTTGTAATTAGTGGCAAGCCAACTGGCGATCCTGTTGTTTATGGAAACGAAGAGTGGATTGCTTACGGGTATAACGGAAATAACTTCAATACCTATAGAGGATTCTACACATCATCTTCAACATCAATTGCTTCTAAAAATGATTGGAACGATGCTGCAAGTCCAGATGAAGCAGCTACATGGCAAGGGTGTTCTATGACAGATAATTACCACTCGTATATCTATAAAAGAGAAGGTTTTGAGTGCGGGTATTATCAAATGGATATACCCTATCATGATGATGATATTCAAGTTATTGTAGATGGACAAACGGTTTATCAGTTGAATACATGGTATAACTATACAGCCAGAACAAACGTGTGGAGTGGATATCTGGGAGAAAATTCACAGATATCAGTAAGTATTAAAGAGGGGTATGGAAGATCTTCTTTGGGGGTTACACTAACCCCATTGAGAGGTCCAGCAGCCAATTCTAACCACACCGTTTGGAATGGAGATGTAAATACAACATGGTCAAATGCGGGTAACTGGTGTGGTGGAGTGCCAACCGTTAGCGATACCGTTTTCTTGCTAGATCGTTCAAATGATCCTGTAATGGTATCAGACCTTTCTATGGCAGGGTTATTTGTAGATGAATCGCTTAGCTTAACCGTTGGAACAAATACACTTACAGTAAGTGATAGAATAGAGAATAACGGAAGCATTTCGGTTTCGAATGCAGGAAGTATTATTCAAACAGGTACAGGCAATAACAATAGAGGTGATGGGACCTATGCAATAGAACGAGTGTCTAGCGTAGTAGAAGATAATACGCGCTATAATTTCTGGTCGATGCCAATGAGCGATGAAACTATGGAAGATGTATTCCCGGCATGTAACCCAGTTGATTTCTACACATTTACTACTGGTTCATATGTATCTGCTTCAGGAACAGTAACTGCTGGAGTAGGCTTTACTTCAACGGGAGATATCAATGCTTCATATCCTAGATCATTTACCAGAACATTTAGTGGTAGCGATTTGAATAACGGAAATATTACTGTGACAGGATTAGCAAACGGATCAATATTGTTAGGGAACCCATATCCTTCTGGATTAGATTTAGATGCATTTGCAGCAAGTAACTCTAACCTTTCAAATGATTATTATTTCTGGGATCATAACACATATCAAGATACACAAGGAGATAATCAGTCTGCAGATTGGGCTCAGTATAACGTTGCAATGGGCTCAGGAACTGCTGCAGGATCAGGGGCTCAAATTCCATCAGGCTATATTGCAAGTGCTCAAGGATTTTTTGCAACCAAGAACAGTGGTACTTCAGTTACCTATAGAAATAGTCACCGTTCTGCAAATAATACTCAGTTCTTTAAAACAAACTCGTCTAACAAAAATTTGGCGTGGTTCAATTTAACGAATGATAGCAATGATTTTAACCAAATATTGGTAGGTGTACTTCCTACGGCTTCTGATGAATTGGATGGCAGTGATGGAGAGAAACAAAGTGTTAACCTGGCTGTTTCATTCTATTCGGTAGTAGACAATAAGAAGCTTGGTATACAAGGGGTAGCTACACCAGAGTATCAAGAATCAAAATGGATAGAGTTAGGAGTTGTTGCAAACGTTACGGGTAGTTACTCAATAGCGTTAGATAGCACGTTCAATTGGCCAAGTGACTACGATTTATACTTGATTGACTTACTGCTAAAAGAAGAAACAAACATGTTAACTACCCCAAGCTACTCTTTTGAAGTACAACAAGCAGATACTATTTCAAAAAGGTTCTATTTAAACATCGTAAACAAAGAAGAGAAGCCCACTTCTGTAAAAGATGTTGCTTCAAGTACAAGTGATATTCGTATTTACCAGTCCAATCATGTAGTATGGATTGATGCCTTAGAAAGTGAGCAGCAGGTTCAGCAAATTGATTTGGTTAGTGTAACAGGTAAAGTAATTTACACTGGAAAGATGCAAGGAAACATACATAACATAGATTTGAGTAGATATGCGAATGGAGTGTATGTTGTGCGGGTTAAAACCAACGATGGTACACAAACTCAAAAAGTAATACGGTAAGGTATTAGATAATACAGTAAAAGAAAAAGCCCTTGCAATAGCGAGGGCTTTTTTGCGTCTTGTTGTAGAGTAGAATAAATTACTTGATTTATTGTTTTTCAATGAATGTCGCTTCGGTTGTTTTGAGAGAGGTGGGCTCGATACTGTTGCTTTTTTATTCTCGATACAGACTCAAAGTACCTTGTAGTCTACTCGAATTGCCAAATGGCAATATGATTTGCCTTATTCTACAACTCTTGTATTTTATGATACACATTGTTCTATTCTATGTATTAGTAAAAAGAAATTGACACAAAATGTCCCTTTTGAAAAGCCTCAATCGTTCTTAGAATATACGAACAATTAAAACCTTTAAAAACATGACAAAGTATTTGTATTTATTCAGAGGCGGAGACGCAAGAAGAGTAGCACAATCTCCAGAAGAAAGAGAAGCTCACATGCAAAAATGGGGAGTTTGGATGGAGAACCTTGCTAAAGAAGGAAAGTTAGTTGATGGACTACCCTTAGGTATGGAAGGTAAAGTAGTGCAAGGCGATGGAACCACCATTACTGACGGTCCCTTTGCAGAAGGGGTTGAGTATGTAGGTGGATACTTAATTGTGAATGCAAGCAGTTTAGATGAAGCAGCCGAAATAGCTCTTGGATGTCCAATTTTTGAACATGGAGGAACGGTTGAGGTAAGAGAGACAATGAATATGGGATAAGATGTGTAGATATTGATAGAAAACCCCTTTATTTAAGGGGTTTTTTATGTCAACAGAAAACGTACATAAAGCTATTTCGCAGCTATACCGTCAAACTTCAGGCAGTATAACAGCTACTTTGGCTAATAAATATGGAGCTCATGTAATTCCTCAAATAGAAGATGCCGTTCAAGAAGCCATGTTGAAAGCCATGAGTGTATGGGCATATAAAGGGGTTCCAGTAAAACCAGAATCATGGCTATTAGTCGTAGCATCAAATCTCCTTAAAGACCAATTTAAGAAAGAGAACCGCTTAGATAGATCCTCAACTATTCCAATTCAACATGTGGTAAAAGAGGTTGATTTTGATGAACTTCAAGATGAACAACTAAAGATGATCTTCGCGTGCTGTCACCCCGATTTGAGCGATAAGGAAAGCTTCTTATTAAGTCTTAAACTCATTGGAGGTTTTAGCATTTTAGAAATATCCAGAGCCTTGATAATGAATTATGAGGCTACGAAAAAATCATACCAGCGTGCAAAAAAGAAGTTTGTAGAAAAAGTAGGGCATATCCATGTTCCACCTACCAAATTCATAGAACCCTACATAGACAGAGTGTTGCGGGTAATTTATTTGATATTTAACGAAGGCTATTCTGCAAGTGAGGGAGAATATCTGATTAAAGAAGACTTATGCGGAGAGGCACTTCGTTTGGCTAAATTGGTGGCAGATTGTAAAATAGATACCCAGAATAGACCATTGGCATTACTTTCATTAATGAACTTTAAATCTGCCCGATTTGGAACAAGAATTAGTGCTGAGGGGAAGCTGGTTTTGTTTGAAGATCAGAATAGAGAAGACTGGAACCAAGAATTTATTTACCTAGGATATCATTTTTTTGAGCAGTCTGAAGTAGAAAGTAACCCTTCAGATTATCATTTAGAAGCAGCCATAGAATAC
>DIYR01000093.1 GCA_002429085.1 Flavobacteriales bacterium UBA6049 | reverse complement strand
TACTACTTTATAAGGAACACGACTAACTTCTCTTTGAACTTCATCAAAACTGTTACCCATGAATCTTTTGATAGAGTAAACAGTTCTATGAGGATTCGTAATTGCCTGACGTTTTGCTGGGTCACCTACTTTGCGCTCTCCACCTTCAACAAATCCAACAATTGATGGAGTTGTTCTTTTTCCTTCACTATTTGGAATTACAACCGGCTCGTTACCTTCCATTACGGCAACACACGAGTTTGTTGTTCCAAGGTCAATTCCGATAATCTTTCCCATGTATTCTGTTTTAAATTATTCTACGTTATGGCACTCAATAGTCAATCTTTGTGCCACCACAGAAATCTGTCATACTTTCTGAAAAATTGGCAGAAATAAAAAAAGCCCCTGCAAAAACAGAGGCTTTTTGTCATAATTCTATATTTCAAATTCTCTAGAGACAACTATTTGGGGTTCCTGCAGGAGCTTTAGGATTACAAAATCCTCTGCCTCCTGTCAAACCAAGGTATTCTGCACTTACTAGTTCCTCATATGAGTTAGAAGATAGCCCAAAAACCGACCTATCATTTGTTCTACTTGCTATTATACCAATTCCATTAGTTACGTTAGTGTAAGGAGGCTTATCTTCTAAAAGTGAAGTGGAAGGACTGGCTACTTCTATGTAAATGTCAAGTTCATTATCTGCAAATGATAGTTTAACAATAGTAGAACTATCTGCACTTGGCACTCTTCTTAAAATGGCAGGATTTTCTGTTCCATCTATCGGAGCTACTTCTCTAGCAATCCGTTCATAAAATCTAATTGCGTTGTACACAATTGTCACTTTACTTTCTTCTGACTCAGACTCTCGTACATCACTAAAGTCATCGCTTGCTACAGGAATATTCACTCTAAATTCTTTACTAGTGTTATCGGCATATTCTTCCGTATATCTAAACTCAAAACTCGCTTCAAACGACTTTCCATTAACAGGAGATACAATTTCAAAACTTAACTTCTCATTAACCTCTTTAGCTAGCATCATTGGTATGCCATTCAGAAGCCAACCTCTAACTTGAATACCTGACAGAGAACTTCTTCCTTTTCTAAGAAGAGCGGTTTGGCCAGAAACTTCTTCTCCATTAGGTTTCGTAAACGCCAAACGGTACACTGATTCTTCATTTAAATCTCCTTCAACAGAATAGATCTTTTGTTCTGGATAATAGAATAGACCACTGTCCTTATCTGTAATTTCTTCTGATTGTAATAAGAATGATTGTATTTCATTTCCACTTGCATCTAACTCAATCAAACGGCCAACCAATTCATCACCATACTCATGTAAGCTTCTATTCTTGGCATCTTCCACTGCATTCCCTTCAGACTGATACAATTTATTAATACGGATGTACTGTTTTGAGCTATCCGGATCTAACAAACAGTAAACAACTGCAATATCTTCATAAGGTGCATTGATATCAATATCATCATCGCAACTTGTCGTCATCCATCCTACAAGGGCTACAGTAATAAAGGCTATAAGTTTGTTAAACTTCATATATCTCGATTAAGTCGTTCAAAAATAGCTAAACTGACCAAAGGCGCAGCATGATCTATTTCTCTTAGTTTTGCCAAAATAATCACGTTTTGGCTTGATTATTATCTGCTACTACCTAAAGGCACTATAGCTATTACGAACGGTAAACATAAAAGGTTAGATGGATAAGAAAATTGCTCCCGTTTCATCTGAAGTGAAAAAAATCACCACACACGTGCTTCAAGAAATGAAAGTGAAGCATGAGAAAATTAGCATGCTTACAGCTTACGACTATTCTATGGCGAAGATCTTAGATCATGCTGGTATTGATATTATACTGGTTGGAGACTCTGCATCAAATGTGATGGCAGGTCATGAAACCACTCTTCCAATTACCTTAGATCAAATGATCTATCATGCTTCAAGTGTTATTCGAGCTATTGAGAACTGTTTGGTGGTAGTTGATCTTCCCTTTGGTACGTATCAGGGAAACTCAAAAACTGCTCTTGATTCTTCTATTAGAATAATGAAAGAAGCAGGTGCTCATGCAGTAAAAATGGAAGGTGGACGAGAGATTAAAGAATCTATCGATAGGATTCTTACAGCTGGAATACCCGTAATGGGACACCTTGGTTTAACCCCTCAGTCTATTTACAAATTTGGCACTTATACTGTTCGGGCTCGTCAAGAAGAAGAAGCAAAGAGGTTATTAGAAGATGCCAAAATTTTAGAAGAAGCAGGATGTTTTGCCATTGTTCTTGAAAAAATCCCTGCAGATTTAGCTGCCTTAGTAGCACAAGAATTAACAATACCTGTAATCGGTATTGGGGCTGGAAATGGTGTTGATGGTCAAGTATTAGTGTTACATGACATGCTGGGTATTAATAAAGATTTTTCTCCTCGTTTCTTGAGACGCTATGCAAGCTTGTATGAAGAAATGCTAGGTGCAGTGCAGAATTATATTGAAGATGTTAAACGTGTAGACTTCCCGAATGAGCGAGAACAATACTAAAATTAAGAAAATTCACCCCAGTCGAATCCTGTTCGAGGACAACCATATTCTTGTTGTTAATAAACTCGCTGGAGAATTAGTACAGGGTGATTCTACAGAGGACATCACCTTACTCGAAGAGTGTAAAGCCTACATAAAAGACAAGTACAACAAGCCAGGTGCTGTCTATTTAGCTGTTGTGCATCGCATTGATAGACCTACTAGTGGTGTAATTATCTATGCCCGAACTAGTAAGGCTGCTGCTCGCCTGACAGAACAATTCAAGAATAGAGAAATAGACAAAACATATTGGGCTGTTGTACGTCAATTACCTGAAGAAGATGAAGGTACTTTAGTACATTATCTAAAGAAAAATCCAAAGAATAATCGTTCTCACGCTTCTCGACAAGAGAAATCAGGATATAAAAAGGCCGTCATGCATTATCGCTTAGCAGCACATGGTGATAGATATGTTTTACTTGAGGTTAATTTAGAAACAGGACGTCATCATCAAATTCGAGCTCAATTGAGTGCAATAGGGTCTCCTATTAAAGGCGATTTAAAGTATGGGTTTGAACGCAGCAATGATGATGGATCTATTTCTCTTCATGCAAGAAAAGTTTCGTTTACGCATCCTGTAAAAAAAGAACCTGTAGTAGTTACAGCTCCTGTACCGAACGATCACTTGTGGAAACACTTTGAAAAATTCATGTCTGGTAAATAGTGTCAGATATATTACAGACTTGTGGCCTCATTTTCACGTTATTTGTGTCGATGAGGCTTTTTTCATGTATCATATTTGTTCTCTTCTCATTGCAACTATCAGCTCAAGATAGTTTGATTGTTTTGACAGAGTTTAAAACAACAGTTGCCAATGATCGAGTTGGAGTAACTTTCACCCTTGGCGTTGGAAGTTTTTGCTATGGAGCCCAGTTAGAACGCACTATTGACACCATGAATCTAGAGGGTTTTCAACAAATTGGAGAAATTACAGGAGTATGCGGACATCAAGATTTTGAAACTACCTATACGCTTTGGGATGATACGCCTGTTGCTAATAGAACAGTGTACTATCGCGTAATTACTGGGTTTATTCCTACTGGTTTTGTGCCCGTTCAATTCAATGATTTTGGAGAAAAAGGTCATCGTATTGGCCCTAATCCTTGGACTGATAGAACCACTTTTTCACTATCAAATGAACAGCAAAAAGAAGTCGAAATACTTGTATTTGAAAAAACTGGGCGACTAATATTTAGTCGAATTCTAGGAAGAAGTAATGAAGTTACTTTAGATAGAACTGGCTTACATCAAGGTCTTTACGCATACCAATTACTGTTAGATGGGCAACCTGTCGGATCAGGAAAAATGGTTATTCAATAATCAGGTTTTTTTCGATTCGCTTTTACTTCGGATCGATACTTTTTAGATTTTATTCTTTTCTCCTTACTTGCTCTTGTTGGTTTAGTTGCAACTCTTTTCTTTTTAGGTACTCTCCCCTTCTCTATCAGTTCGTAAAGTCGTTGAATAGCAATATGTTTATTCCTAGTTTGACTTCTACTCTCTTGACAAGTAATATGAATCAACTCATCAGCATGAATATAAGACTCAAGAGCCGCATACAGCAATGCTAATTCCTTCTCAGTAAACAAGTCACAACTCGCCAAATCAAAGATTAATTCAACTTTTGTTTCTACTTTATTTACGTGTTGTCCTCCACTTCCTGAACTTCGAGACGTCTTGAACCAACTATTCGCTCGTATTTCTTCTTCTAATTCATCCATACTATTGCATCAAATATACATTCACATGTTCTGGCAGAAAGAAATAATCTTAGCTCAAAAAAGAAAAGGATTTCACTTAATAACGAATGAAATTATTGCTCAAATCCCTTATTTCCCAAGTAAGGGATTGATGCATTTAATGTTGTTACATACCTCAGCAGGGTTAACAATAAATGAAAACACTGATCCAGACGTAGCGCTAGATCTTCATGATTTCTTTATGAAATCGGTTCCAGAAAATGAACCCTACTTCAGACATACTTTAGAAGGATCGGATGATCTACCAGCACACATTAAATCAAGTATTATTGGCTGTCAATTAACTATTCCAATTGCGAATAACCAATTAAAATTGGGAATTTGGCAGGGCATTTATTTGGGTGAGTTCAGGAATCAAGGAGGTTCAAGAAAAATCATGCTGACTATTCAAGGAAATGAATAAATAATTGCACAGGAAAGTTGTAATTTTCGAATTATGATTCGGAAACTTTCCGTAGTAACATTTATTTCTGTAGTTCTAGCATTCTTTTCCATTCATGCTAAAGGACAAGATATTCTAGTTGATTCTCTCAAAATAGATCCATTAGATAGCCTCATCTTCCAGAGCTTTGATATTTACCAAAATATTGAAGATCAACTGTTACCTCTAGATTCTATTGTTACTATCGCTAACGAAGAACATCCCCAAATTAAGTTTCAAGAAGCTCTTATTCGAGCAAACGAATACAATATCAAGAACACTCGAAGCCTTTGGATGAATACGCTGTATGCTTTTGGAAACTACACAACAGGAAATCAACAACTTACACTAGCAGATGTAGGCGGTACTTCAGTTGATTCAAGAATTACGAATGGTTATGTTTTAGGACTTGGATTACGAGTCCCTCTATACGAGTTTCTTGGTAGAAGAAACTTTGTAAATCAAGTTAAAGCAGAACGCGATGCTTCTGTTGAGATGCGAGAAGTGATGAAAGTAAACCTTAATCGTTCCGTAATTGATGAGTATTACGAATTGATCACTCGCCAACGAACAATGATCATCGCTGCTCAAAATGCATATACACAAGATGTGAATGTAGAGTTAGCAGAACAAGGCCTGCTTACCGGGCAAGTTCCTATGGAAGATTATGCACGCTTTGTAAGTATTAGAGCTGCGGCTAAAATGCTGTATGAAGAAGAGAAACGAGATTTCTATCGTCAGTTCAGCAAATTTGAGGAACTGGTTGGTGTAAAAATGATAGAATTAAAAGTAAGCGAATGAGTATTGTTCAAATCATAAGGCTCATTTATCGTAACTTAAAATGGTTACTCACTTTCCCTATTATTACTGCTTCGGTGGTATTTATGCTTACTGGCAATTTGCCTAAAAAATACACTTCTAGCACTACTGTTTACACTGGTTTAGCCTCTGGCTACGATATTACCGAAACAGGAAACTCTAAGTTGGATAGAAATGCGGTTAATAATGCTTTTGATAATCTAATTACAACCATTAATTCAAGGCAAACCACAGAGGAGGTAGCTTTACAGTTACTCACACAACATCTTTTACTCGAAAAAGCTGATTTATCGTATTTAGCACGTGAGGGATTCGAAAACTTAAAGAAGAAGGTTCCTGATTCACTGCGCCAACAGATTATTGTTCCTAATGATTTTGATAAAACGCTACAACAACTAACTACTTATAAAAATGCCACTATCAAGAATGAAATACGTTCGTTAATTGAGGCGAATGGTGGTTTTTATAGCATTAACCAGATCAGAAATAACTTAAAGCCAAAACGTTTCTCAAACAGCGATATGGTTCAAATTGACTTCACTTCTTCGGATGCTGGAGTTGCAAAAAACACCTTGGTCTTCATGGTAGAAACCTTCATGAGGCGCTATAATAATTTAAAAGGTGGAGAAACGTCTAATGTAGTTGCCTATTTTGAAAGACAACTGGCTTTAGCTCAAGGAAAATTAGATAATGCAGAAGGTAACTTAAAAGCTTTTGGTATTGACAATCGTATCATCAATTACGAGATGCAAACCAAATACATTGCCGAATACAAAGAACGCTTAGAAAGTGAACTGTATAAACACCGCATGCAAATGGAAGCTGCCAAAGCTGCCATTTTAAGGTTAGAAAATGACCTCGACCATTTAGCCGTTCAACTCAAGAATAACGAAGAACTCAATCAAAAACGCCTAGAATATAGCCATGTAAATAAATTACTTTCTAACGGACAGTTATATGGTATCGATCCTTCTACAATCGATAGTCTAACTACCGAGAAAGTACGCCTAGAAAATGACCTCAAAAAAGTAGTCACCCAATTTCATAACTATAAACACAGCATTCAAGGAATTGAAACTCGTAAAGTGTTAGATCAATGGTTGGTAAAACTCATCGAGTTTGAAGAATATCAGGCCAGTTTAGAAGTATTCACACAACGAAAAAAGGAATTTGATGAAATCTACGATGAGTTCGCTCCTTTAGGTTCTACTCTAAACAAATTGAACAGGAAAGTAGATATTCTAGAACAGCAATATCTATCTATTCTTCATGGGTTAAACATGGCTAAGTTGAAGCAACAAAGCATTGAATTAGCCAACGGAATTCAGATCATGGATGACCCGTTCTTTCCTGTGCATCCAGCAGCTAGTAAACGCATGCTCATGGTAATTGCTAGCGGAATTTCTGTAGGCTTCCTAATCCTAGTATTGGTATTTCTCCGAGCATTTTTAGATGCGAGCATCAAAACTCCACAACGTGCTTCAGAATTCAGCAAAGCTCCTTTAGCAGGAGCTATCGCTAATGACTCCGTTAAAACCAGAAAAGCTATTCGCTTAGATGAAACACAACATTCACTTATTGAACAACTCATCAGTACCATATCTATCCACCTTCCCGATGCTGATAAAAAGTCTCCACAAAAAATCATTGTTTACAGTCTCCGAGCAAACGAGGGTAAATCGTTTGTTGCTGAAAAACTACTAGAACGACTAACCACCATTAATGGTAAAGCTGTTTTTTACTCTCCAGAAAATGGCGCTCACTCTATTGATGTACAATCCAATCAAATAGAACTCATCTCCTACTCCATACCAGAAAATTTGATCAAAATCGAATCATCCAGGGAACTATCAGATCAAGTACCTAGCGAAAGACCAATTAGACTAGTTGAATTACCATGTATTAACAAGTATTCAATTCCTTCAAGTTTGGTCAAAAACGCTGATCTATCATTATTGGTTGTAAACGCTAAAAGAAATTGGTCTGTCGCAGACGATCATCTACAAGAACTATACTTAAACTCTGTAGATCACCCCGTAATGGTAGTGCTAAATAAAACCGAACCTGACGATCTTGAAAGTATTCTCGGTGAGCTTCCAAAAAATAGATCCATCATTAGAAAATGGATTAAAAAACTCATCAGTTTCAACTTTAATAAGACATAGCATGGAAAATCAACCGTTGATATCTCTTATCACCATCAATTTCAACGGTGCTTCAGTAACCGCTGAGTTATTAGAATCGTTAAGATATGTCACCTACCCGAATGTAGAAGTTATTGTAGTTGACAATGCTTCTGAAGAGCCACCACATCACTTAAAAGATTCCTTTCCAGAAGTTCAATTTGTTTTCAGCAAACGAAATTTAGGTTTTGCAGGTGGAAATAACTTAGGGATTAGAGTTTCGAAAGGAGAAATTGTAATGCTCTTGAATAATGATACAGAAGTTGATCCTGGTTTTTTAGAGCCAATCGTACAAGCATTTCTAGAACACCCAAAGGTTGGATGCATCAGTTCCAAACTCATATTTCATAACAGAGAAAACATCATTCAGTATGCTGGTCATCCAGGACTTCACTGGCTTACTGGTAGAGGATTTAGTAGAGGGTTTGGAGAATCTGATAATGGTCAATACGATGATTTTATGATCTGTGGCCTAGCACATGGGGCTGCAATGGCATTGAAGAGAGAGATGTTTCAACAAGTAGGATTGATGTACGAAAACTACTTTTTGTACTACGAAGAGGTAGACTACAGTGAGCGCATTAAAAACCATGGCTGGCAAATTGCTTATGTGGGAGCATCAAAAGTGTACCACAAAGAAAGTATGAGTGTGGGAAAAGCCAGTCCTTTAAAATTATATTATCTCACACGCAATCGCTTATTGTTTCTCAGAAGAAATATGACGGGTATCAAACGATTGTTAGCACTAATGTTTTACCTTTTGGTAAGTTATCCTAAAGGATTACTAAAACAAATAGCCAGTGGCAGTTCTGAGCATAGAAAAGTTTACCTCAATGCTTTGAAATGGCACATGAAAAACCAATCTATTTATAATCAAAACACCCTGTAGACTAAATCACTTTTCATGTTCCTTATCAATCTAATCCTAGCAGTTTTATGGGCATATTTGTTGTTTAATGCACTCTATTTTTTCGTGTTTGCTGTTGCTGGAATACTTACTCCTAGCTTAACGCCTTTAAACAGTGCTCCATCTAAAAAATTTGCCGTTTACATTGCTTGCTATAAAGGCGATGAAGTAATTAAGTACACTGGACCGAAAGCACTTGAACAGAACTATCCAAAAGAACTCTTTGATGTATATGTTATCGCAGATTCTTTAGAATCAAAAACAATTGCAGAGTTACAGCAACATCAGCTACACGTAATAGAGGTTAAATTTAATAAGAGTACAAAAGCAAAATCACTCAAAGAAGCAGTATCAAGAACACAAGGCAACTACGATTATGCAATCATACTTGATATCGACAATGTCATGGAAAATGACTTTCTTCAAAAACTAAATGATCACCTTCAGGACAATAAACTCATACTTCAAGCACATCGTGTAGCTCTTAATACCGATTCAAAATTTGCCATTCTAGATGCTATCAGTGAAGAAGTGAATAATCATATTTTTAGATATGGGCATAGAGCATTGGGCCTATCAGCAGCATTTATTGGTTCAGGAAAAGCTATTGAATTCAACTTTTATAAAGAATTCATCCACGAGATAGAGGCTATAGGTGGTTTTGACAAAGAAATGGAGCTTAAGCTACTCTCTCAGTCAAAGACAATTCACTATGCAAATGACGCGCTCGTTTATGATGAAAAGGTTCAAGAAGCTGAACGATTTGAGAAACAACGAAAACGTTGGCTAAGTGCCCAATTTCATTACTTCAGAATCCATATTATCCCAGCCATATCTGCCCTTTTCACCAAAGGGAACATAGATTATTTAGATAAAGCGATTCAAATGATTTTAGCCCCTAGAGTTATTCAGCTTGGTCTATCAACCATTTTAGCCGCTATTGCCTTAGTGTTCGACATTTACCCAAGTAGAAATGCTTGGTTGTGTATGTGGGGTGTAACTTGCTTTGCCATACTAATTAGTGTTCCAATAAAATACTGGAATAAACAAACACTAAAAGCTATTGCTAGCTTACCAAAGGCATTTTGGTTAATGCTGGCCAACCTATTCAAATTAAAAGGAGCCAATAAATCATTCATTCACACAGATCATAGTGCTTCTGCACACCAAAAACCGAAACCATGAAAATAGGCATAGAAGCTCAACGCATATTCCGAAGTAAAAAGCATGGTATGGATATGGTGATTCTAGAAGTGCTGCGTGCACTTCAACGAATGGAAACTCCATTTGAATTTGTGGTTTTTGTGCAACCCGATGAGGATAGATGCTTGCCGGAAACGGAATCTATGAAAATAGTTGAATTCAGTGGTTCATATCCTGTTTGGGAACAGATTCGACTTCCAAAAAAAGCAGAAGAACATGGAGTAGATCTACTACATTGCACTAGTAATACCGCGCCTCTAAATTGTCCTATCCCTTTGATTCTCACATTGCACGACATCATTTATTTAGAAATGAATGTGTTGAAAGCAAAAGGCTTTACTCGCTATCAACGCATGGGGAATTTATACCGAAAATGGATTGTTCCGCAAGTTTTACGGAAAGCTAAAAAGGTAATTACGGTAAGTAACTTCGAGAGAGAACGTATTGGAGAAGCGCTACACTTACCAAAAGAGAATCTTGTTGCAGTTTATAATGCAGTTTCTTCCATGTTCGAACCAATAACAGACGAACAACTCTTAGCAGATGTTAAGCAACTGTATCAGTTGCCAGATCAATTCATTTTTTTCTTCGGAAATACAGATCCAAAAAAGAATACTAAGAGACTCATTGAAGCTTATGTTCAATACTGCCAAGAAACGAATAACCCTTATCCCATTGTTATTGGAGATTATGCACCTGAACTAGTTCAACAACAGCTAGAAAAACTTAAAGCTTCCAACCTATTCGCACAATTCTACTTCCCAGGTTACATTGTTCATAAGCACATTCCCGTCATTTTAACCTTGGCTCACGCACTTATCTATCCTTCATTAAGAGAAAGCTTTGGTATTCCAATTCTAGAAGGAATGGCTTGTGGAACTCCTGTTCTCACATCACAAGCAGCTTCTATGCCAGAAGTGGCTGGAGATGCCGCTTTACTCACTAACCCAACTCAAGTAGCTGATATAAAACAAGGCATCTCTCTCATAACTTCAGATACCGACCTCAGAAAAAAACTAATCCCAAAAGGCCTAGCAAGGGCCAAAGAATTCTCTTGGGAAGCTACTGCAAAACAGTATTTGGCCATTTATTCTAAAACCTTAAACCTATGAGCTCACTAGAATGGATCTTTTGGATTTTCCTATTTATTGTGATTTACACTTATGTAGGATACGGAGTATTATTACTTGTTCTAACCAAACTGAAAAAAGCGTTTGGAAGAAAAAAAGCTATTCATTCTTATGAAGAATGGCCCCATGTAGCATTGATTGTTCCATGCTTTAATGAAGATGCATACATCGGTAGAAAAATTGACAACTCATTAGAACTCACGTATCCCGGTCAATTAGACTTAATTTTCATTTCAGATGGTTCAGACGATCAAACAGCAGAAATAATTGCCTCTAGAGAAAGCGATGGAATAAAACCCATGCATGCCCCTCCCAGAAGAGGAAAGGCCTCTGCCATGAATCGTGCAGTAATACACACCAATGCTGAAATCGTGATTTTTTGCGATGCAAATACAGACCTCAATAAAGAAGCTATAACCCTACTCGTACAACATTTTGCAAACCCAAAAGTAGGTGCAGTTGCTGGTGAAAAAACAATTCTATCTACAGGAGAAGATGGTGCAACTGGCGCAGGAGAAGGAATATACTGGAAATATGAGTCGGCACTGAAACGTATGGACTCTCAGCTTTATTCTGTTGTAGGAGCAGCTGGTGAATTAATGGCCTACCGTAAATCATTGTATGAAGAGCTTCCGAGTGATACCCTATTGGATGATTTTATGCAAAGTATGAGGGTAACAGAAAAAGGATATAGAACTACGTATGAACCACAGGCAATGGCTGCCGAGTATGCATCAGCAAACGTTAGTGAAGAATTAAAAAGGAAAGTTCGTATTTGTGCTGGTGGTTGGCAAAGTATGTTCCGATTAAAAAAGGTAGCCAATCCATTTTTCAATCCCATTCTTTGGTTTCAATATGTATCGCATCGTGTACTCCGTTGGAGTGTCGCTGCCTTCTGTTTAGTACTGCTTTTTCCTATCAATGCTTTCTTAGCTATTGAAATAGGTGGAATATATAATTTGCTACTACTGGGGCAATTGGCATTTTATATTCTGGCAGGAATAGGATGGTATTTTGAAAGCAAACAAATGCGCATAAAAGCCCTGTATGTTCCATATTATTTTTCGGTAATGAACTATGCCGTTTTCGCTGGTTTACAGAGATTTGCAAAAGGCTCTCAATCGTCATTATGGGAAAGAGCCAAGCGAGCTGGATAACTTAGCTACTATATGAAATTGCTACTTTCTATATGTTGTTCACTATTGAGTCTATGCACTTTAGGTGCGCATGTGCTGGTTGATAGTACCACGCAGATGATTGTACAGGGCAAAGGCATTACGTTAAATGTAAGCCCGGGAGACACCATATTTCTTCTTCCAGGAACATATAGAAACCTAAGACTCGTAGACCTACAAGGAACGAAACAAAATCCCATTGTAGTTACGAATCATCCAAGTGGAAAAGCTATTATAAAGAGCGATCATTACTATGGTATCTCTCTAAATTACTGTGCATACGTTCATATATCCGGAAATGGCTCAACTGGAATTCAGTATGGAATTGAAATTACAGATGTTAATGGTAATGGAATTGGAGGAACAAGAGGTAGTTATGGTCTTACTATAGATCATGTCTATATTCATAATGTAGCTGGTTCTGGCATTCAAATTAAAACTGATGCAAAATGCGGAGAGTTTAATCGAACAGATTTCACTATTAAAGATATCTCTGTGCATCACTGTTTAATAGAACATACTGGCACAGAAGGGCTTTACATTGGATCTACCCAATACAAATCATTTTCTACCATATGTAATGATGAAAATAGAACCCTAGCTCATCCTCTAATCGAAAACTTAACCATTTATGAGAATCACGTTTCTTACACTGGCTGGGATGCTATCCAAGTAGCGTCTAGCATAAACTCTAGTGTTCACGATAATTTTATTGAGTTCGACAGTCAAGCCAAATTCCCAAATCAAATGAGTGGAATTGCTATAGGTGCTGGAGCCAATCCAACAGTTTACAACAACACTATTCAATACGGAAACGGAAATGGAATCAGCTGTTTTGGACTTGGAGGCACAAAAATTTATAACAACATTATTGTTGAGCCTGGCTTTGGTTTTTCATCTGTTTATGGAGAATACGGCATTTACTTCAATAATAAAGAAGACGATTCCCAAAATCAAGAAACGGTAGTTGCTCATAACCTCGTTGTATCTCCAAACGTTGGAATGAAATTCGACCGTTCTTACCCTGATTCTACTCACTACTATGTATACAACAACTTGATTGTTGCACCTAAAGATTTAGATCATTACAGCTCTATTAATAAAGAGGAAAGAGCCTTCATTCAAGTGCCCTATCTAGGAGTTGATTACAAAGGGAACATCCATCAAGAAAACATCAATGACGAATGGTTTAAAGATCGCCATTCTTCAGATTTTAATCCAACCTGGGAAAGCGGTGTAATTGATTCAGGAGAAAAACTTCCACATTACAAAATTGAATCAGATATGAGCAATGCTCCAAGGTTACAAGGTCTTAAACCTGATGTTGGACCATTTGAATCTCCTTATCTGTTCAACATAAACCTAACTAAAGAAAATATTGGAAAACTGGCGTTTGAAAATCCGATTTCATCATTACAATGGCACTGGACAATTGATCAATTTGAGGAAGGCGCAGTAGAGATATGGATGCATCATTCAAACGGAGTTGAAGTAAAACAATGGATTGAACGAGTAGATCATAACAGGAGCTCATTCACCTTGACCTTACCACATTCTTTACACAATGGTGTTTATATACTGACAGTCATGCAAGGCTCAACTCAAATGTCTAAACCTGTAGTAGTAAATGTTACAAATTAGTTCTCTAAATACTCTTTTACTTGTGCAACAGCTGCTGGTAAAATTTCATTAAATTCTTTTATCAAATCAGGTAAATTCTGAATGTTCTCTCCAGTTTTACCAATATGTTCCATTTCTTTAATCTTTTCTGAAAAAGCAGGAATTTGAACGGTATTAATAGTGCTCTTGAGTTTATGAGCTTCACCACCAAGGGCACTTAAATTATTGTTTTCATAGTGCTCATTGATCAATTCGATAGATTCTGGCACTGTTTCTACAAAAAGGGTAAGTAGTTGATTTACGAAATCCTGGTTACCTCCAGCCATTTCGTTCACAAAATCAAGACTATATAATTTATCAGCCATTGTTCAAAAGGTTGGACTATAAAGGTAATACACTCGCTTCACAAATGCCACAAGAAATTCCAGTAATCACTGTTAGTAAGATTATGGAAAACTCCTACTCTTCCCTCTTATGCTCGGCAACGCGTAGTTTAATTTTGACATACTTACCACAGGTGAATTAGAGATTCATATGGCAAAAGCAAGAAATAAAAGAAAAGAAGCCCAAGACGAGAATTCTAAACCAACTAAAAAAGCAAAGGCTATTAGTTGGAAAGACCGAACCGCCTCTATTTCATCTAAATATTCATCCACTAAAGTTCGAAATTCAATAGGTTTAGTTCTTTTATGCTTAAGCCTATTCTTATTGGTTGCTTTTACGTCATATCTGTTCACAGGTAATGCAGATCAAAGCATATTATCAACTCCTACTTCAGAATTAAGTAGTGAAGCTGAAATCTCTAATTGGTTAGGTTCAGGTGGAGCTAAAATCTCTCAGAAATTCATTGGCGATTGGTTTGGTATTAGTGCCTTCTCATTAGTATTAATCACTTTCTTAATGGGATTCAAAGTATTGTTCAACATTATGCTGTTGCCATTCAAGAAAGTATTAAAGTACTCACTTTTTGCAGCCATTTGGTTACCTATGTTCCTTGGCTTTTTCTTTGATTCTGGTAAACTTCTATTTCTAGGAGGAGGAATTGGAATGGCTATGAACCATTGGCTCTCTATTTTGGTAGGTAATGCTGGTCTACTAATTATCATTCTGTTTTCTGGGCTATTGTTTGTTCTCCTAGATTTCAACATTACATTAACTCAATTAGGAGAATGGTTTGTTCAAAAAGATAAAACTGGTGAATTAGACAATAGCACCATTCCTGAAGAGTCTGTGTCGTCTGTAAAACCAGTAGAAGTACCGGACAATAGTACAACACACACAGATCAGCTTGAAGAAGAAGATCTATCTGTAGAAGAAGAAGCTGCAGCACTAGACTTCGAACTTATACAATCAAATGATCCTCAAGAGGATACAGAAGAAAAGAATGAAATCGAACTAACTTCTACCTCTGTTGATTTAGATACAAGCACACCTCCACCAACTCCTGTAACATCAGATTCTAATGAATTAGAAATTGATTTGGGATCATCTTCTGAAGTTGTAAATCAAGTTCCAAGCGAAACTGAATCAGAAGAAGCAGTTGAAATGGAGATTGAAGAAGTAGCCAAAGAAGAAACTGTTGCTAAAACTACAGGTGCTTCTCTAGAAGAATTAGGTGAATACGATCCAACACTTGATCTGTCTAAGTTCCAATATCCACCAATCGATAAGCTTGAAGATCATGGCGGTGGTGGTATTCAAATCGATCGTGATGAATTAGAGGCAAATAAAAACAGAATTGTAGATACGCTTCGTAACTACAAAATCGGAATTGAGCATATCAAGGCTACCATTGGACCTACAGTCACATTATATGAAATTGTACCAGAAGCAGGTGTTCGTATATCTAAGATCAAAAACTTAGAAGACGATATTGCTTTGAGTTTATCAGCACTTGGTATTCGTATCATCGCTCCTATTCCAGGGCGGGGCACTATTGGTATTGAAGTACCAAATGGAAAACCTGACATTGTGAGTATGCGCAGCCTAATTGCTTCTGATAAATTCCAGAACAGTACAGCTGCACTGCCTGTAGCCCTCGGAAAGACGATCAACAATGAAACATTCGTTACCGATTTAGCCAAGATGCCTCACTTGTTAATGGCAGGTGCTACAGGGCAAGGTAAATCAGTTGGATTGAATGCTATTTTGGTTTCATTACTATATAAGTTACACCCATCTCAAATCAAGTTTGTACTAGTAGATCCTAAAAAGGTAGAATTAACCTTATTCAATAAAATTGAACGTCATTACTTAGCCAAACTCCCCGATTCTGAAGAAGCAATCATCACAGATACAACAAAAGTTATTCATACCTTAAACAGTCTGTGTATTGAAATGGATCAGCGCTATGAGCTATTGAAAGACGCCATGGTTCGAAATCTCAAGGAGTACAACGCTAAGTTCAAAGCTAGAAAGTTGAATCCTGAAAATGGGCATCGTTACTTACCATATATTGTACTTGTAGTAGATGAGTTTGCAGATCTCATTATGACAGCTGGTAAAGAAGTGGAAACACCAATAGCTCGTTTAGCTCAGTTAGCACGTGCCATTGGAATTCACCTAATCATTGCCACACAGCGTCCATCTGTAAACGTAATTACAGGTATTATAAAAGCCAACTTCCCAGCTCGTATAGCTTTTAGAGTAACATCAAAAATTGATAGTCGAACCATTTTAGATGCAGGTGGAGCAGATCAGCTAATCGGACGAGGTGATATGCTTTTATCATTAGGAAATGACTTAGTTCGTTTACAATGTGGATTTGTAGATACTCCAGAAGTAGAATCTATAACAGACTTTATTGGATCTCAACAAGCGTATCCAAGCGCATTATTACTTCCAGAATATGTAGATGAGAATTCGTCTGGAGGAGGTGAAGATTTTGCTGATATGGATCGTGATAAACTCTTTGAAGATGCTGCACGAATTGTAGTACAGCATCAACAAGGTTCAGCATCTTTACTTCAACGAAGACTAAAATTAGGGTACAATAGAGCTGGTAGAATTGTAGATCAGTTGGAGGCCGCTGGCATCATTGGACCGTTTGAAGGTAGTAAAGCAAGACAAGTTCTAATACCAGATGAAATGGCTTTGGAACAGTTGTTGGAAGACTTACGTTAAATTTAGAAAATCACAATCATGAAATTCATTAGCGCATTAGTATTAAGCTTGGCATTATTTACTGCAAGTTTTGCTCAAGATGCAAATCAGAAAGATCCGAAAGCCAAAGTAATTTTAGATAAGCTTGTTGCTAAAGGAAAAACATACAAAACAGTTGAAGCTGGTTTTTCGTACAATTTGAAAAACTCTGATGCTGGAATAGATGAAACACAAGAGGGTAAGATCTGGATTAAAGGCGATGCGTATAAACTAGAATTAAATGGTTTGGTTAGAGTAAGCGATGGCAAAACCATTTGGACATACCTACCAGATGATGGAGAACTTCAAATTGCCGAAGCTGGTGGAGATGAAGACAGCGAAGAAATGATGAAGCCTTCAGAATTATTCACCATGTATGAGAATGGTTTCAACTATATGTATGAAAAAGAAATTCAAAAAGGTGGAAAGACGCTAGACGTCATCAAATTATTTCCAGAAAAAGGTGGTAAACCATATCACACAATTAAACTATATGTCCCTAAAGGAAAAGACACTATAGACCATGTAGAGATCTATGGAAAAGATGGGAATCTTTATACATACACGATTAAAGAACTAAAGGCCAATACAACATTACAAGATTCATTCTTCGTTTTTGATGAATCTCAAGCAGATGATATTATTGACCTAAGATAGCGTTTGTAACTTACTGATTTTAAAGCCCATTTTTCAATGGGCTTTTTTTTTATTCAAAAAGTTGATACATTAGTGTCATCATTAAGCACTGAGTCCTCAGTCTTAAACTTGTAAAAAGCAAGATCCCCCTTTAGATTTTTCGGACACTTGAGCTGATCTACTACTTAGATGTCAGTCCTCAGTCTTAACCTGTATGTACAGGGTCCCCCTTTGGATTTAATGGACAATATGTAATGGAGAAAAACTCCATTCAGTTAAGTCCTTAGTCTCTGCTTGTGATCGTATTCGATTCGCAGGATCCTCCCATGGATTAAATAGGACAAGCTTAAACGTGAAGTGGAAGCTTCACAAAATTGTTTGTAATCGTTTAATCTATATATTCTATGAAAAAAGTCGTACTCCTAGCTTTCGCCATAGCTAGCTGCGGGATATTGATGTCACAAACCGTCACATCATATCCATACACGGAAAATTTTGACACATTTCCGTTTGACAATACCTCTTTCGCTCCTGGAGCAGAACCAAATCCTTTAGTGAATGATTGGGTTAACGACACTACAGATGTCGCAACACAAGATTGGTATGGTAGATCAACTCCTACAGGATCATCAAACACAGGGCCTTCTTCAGATCATACGGGTGGTGGTCGATATATGTTTGTGGAAGATGGATTCGGAAATCATAATGATATCGGGTTAATTTCACCATTATTCGATCTTACAACTTCTACAAATCCAGCTCTTTCAGTTTGGGTTCATAGTAGGACTACAAGCACCAACGCTAACTCACTATTTGTTAATATATGGACTTCGTCAACTAATACATGGACCCAAATAGATTCAATGGGTGCTCTTAGTACTACTGATACGTGGTTTGAAATGACTTATAATCTCTCAGCCTATTCTTCCGATTCTGTGAGAATTGCTTTTGTTGTAGATAATTCAACAACTAGCTTTCAACACGATATTGCAATTGATGATTTCACCATTTTCAATACCGTTTTTGGTGCTTCAGCAACCACATTATCTAACAACAACTGTTCAAATGATGCGAATGGATCTGCCGCTGTAAGCTGGACGTTCAACTCAGGTCCAGTATCCGTATCGTGGTCAAATGGAGCAACAGCCGATACCATAACAGGATTAACTGATGGTACTTACACAGTAACTGCTACTGATTCAGCGGGGGCATCAATTTCTGACACTATTACCATATCAAGTTCAATTGCGGCTCCTGTTTTTACTAGTTCTGGTATGGATGCTAGCTGTTCAGTAGCTCCAGATGGAACAGCACAGGTAGATTCTGTTACTTCTTATTCTGGTGCAGGTTGGACCCCAACATGTGGAGATGTTTCAATAGTTTCAGTAGATACTACTTCTCCGACATTTGCAACTCCAGACACAGGTTCAATTTCTAATACTTCTACGGGATATCCAGCCATGTTTGGTAATTGGTATTGGGGAGCGAAACACCAAATAATGTATAGAGCAAGTGAATTAACAGCTGCTGGATTTGGTGCAGGGTACTTCTCAAGTATACAAGTCCCAGTAACACAACTGAATGGTACAAACACCTATCTCAACTATAGATTG
>DIYR01000208.1 GCA_002429085.1 Flavobacteriales bacterium UBA6049 | reverse complement strand
CCACTTGTTACGCCTACATGCCTGTGTTTTCTTTGAAAACACGCACTTTCGGCTACTGCGGGCTTATCACTGACTGAATGAACGCGTGTACGTAAATAGCTTCCTTTTAAGTAAATAATCTCCGTTTCGTTAGAAATTACAACTAGAAGGATACACAAAATATGTATGCTTCTCCTACATTATGCTTCAACATTGCGAATTTTTATCCATTGGCATTCTGGAAGTTTTGGTAGAAAACAAGAAGAATGTAATGGCTTTCGAACTCATGTTTGAGCTCAAACATCGACTCAAAGAGGCGTTAATGTCGTTTGCGAGTTTGGGTGAGATAATGGAATGAATCGCTAGTTTTCGACAAAACTTTCGGTAGCCTTGAATTTTTTGGTCCTTTTTGGTTCAAGCCAAAACAGGACTAGAATGAGACTAAAAAAGTATTTCTCTCTTTTGAAATAGGATCCGATACAACAACACTTCTCATTAAAATAAAAAAACCGCTTGTGTTTCCACAAGCGGTTCAAATACGATTAATTCACCAATCACTTAGTCAATCACTACTTCAATAATTTTATCACCTGCGCGGATATCATCAATTACATCTAACCCTTCAGTTACCTTACCAAAACACGTATGGTTTCCATCTAAGTGAGCAGTATTGTTACGGCTATGGCAAATAAAGAATTGAGAACCACCTGTATTTCTTCCAGCATGTGCCATAGAAAGTACACCTCTATCGTGGTATTGGTTGTCTCCATCTAACTCACAATTGATGCTATAACCTGGTCCACCTGCACCTGTTCCGTCTGGGCAACCACCTTGAATAACAAAATCTGCAATTACACGGTGAAACGTTAAGCCATTGTAGTATCCATCATTTGCTAACTTGGTAAAGTTAGCCACTGTATTAGGAGCATCGTTGTCGTAAAACGACACCTTCATGTCTCCTTTTTCTGTTTTAATAGTTCCTGTTGTCATGCTTTCTAATTCTAAGAAGCCACAAAATTAAATCAGCGGATTAAACAAGGAAATAGTTTTAGCAAACATTGGTTTGATTAGTAAATGAAACAACACTCATAAAATATTAAACGCATCTGAATATAACTAGACACAAATACCTGATTAGCTAAACTCCAATCCAGATCTTTATACCTATTTCAGAGGTAGTTTGCGCCATTTAGCTTAGTTGTGAATCAGATACAATAGGTTGCTTGTGACCATTGGAAAGAATTAAAGACAAAATGTACTTATCCCTCCAATGTCAGTGGGTTAAACTTACTTTTTGTAACCTCAATAATCGAGTTATCGGCAATTAAAAAACCAAATGAGTAATAAAGAAACTTTTTCAAAACGACATGGACACTTTTCAATAACAGAAAAAGAAATAACCATACGAGAAGATGCGCCAGAAGGACTTCGTGGATTTATAAAAATGGCCTATTACGACTTAGGTAAAAACCCATCTGATCTCCGCAATATTACTAGTAGAGTATTAAAAATTGCTCCAGATAGTAACAATTGGTCAGAATTTCCAAATATAGATTATGAAGTGGGAGAACATTTATCTAATTGTGAATGGTATTTAATTTACGATATTATTGAAGTAATAATTCAAAAACTTCAACCTCATGCTAAGAAAACTTTCATTGACGAGATAAATGGGTATTTCATTACAAATGGTATAGGTTGGAAAATTGTAAATGAACAAATTGAAACAAGAGGTGATGATGTGTTCGAAACAGCGGTTAAGACAGTTGTAGACGTTCTTGACACAGCAAAATTATCAACGGCTAAAAATGAGATAAAAGAAGCTTTAAAAGATTTGTCAAGACGTCCATCACCAGACGTTACAGGAGCAATTCAACATTCATTAGCTTGTTTGGAATGCGTAACGAGAGAAGTAACAGGGGATAAAAAAGCTACTCTCGGAGAATTAATGAAGAAATACTCTGGAACTATACCAACTCCTTTAGATCAAGCAGTAACAAAAATCTGGGGATTCACCTCAGAACAAGGTAGACATTTAAGAGAAGGGCAAGCTCCTGAATATCTTGAAGCTGAACTTGTAGTTGAAGTTTCAGCAGCCATTTCAACTTATTTAGGAAAAAAATTAAGTGGAATCGAGTCAACAGATGAAGCCGATTTTTCATTTTAGCAAATGTTATTTTCGATTAAACCATGAGTAAGCAATTTCCATATATTCAACCTAATGTTCTCGAAAGTATATGTAAAATAGTTGGAGGGACATTAACAAACACCGAGATTGATAAGTATCTCGCTGATTGCAAATTGAAAAATGTAGAGCCAGTTGGAACCAAATGGAAAAGGCTGTATAACTCTTTTGTCGAATATCAAAATAGAACTCGAATCTCTAATGGGATTTTGATATTCATACAAACTTCTATTCATCCAACAAGATTCATTTCAGATAAAGAATCATTTGAAAATGCTCGTTCCGAATTGAACAAAATCTTTTCTTTTATTGAATTAGAGCTTGCTGATAATGGCAAATTTAGGAATGCCGCCAAAGCCAATACAATATCTGAAGCGGAACAAAGAGCTACTTCTCTAACATCGAAATTGAAAGATAGAAATGTGCATAATGACATTTTAAAGTTTTGCAAAGCAGAACTATTAGTAAACAATTACTTTCATGCTGTTTTCGAATCAACTAAAAGTGTAGCCGACAAAATCAGAGATTTATCAGAAGAGACTAAAGATGGAAGCGAGTTAGTTGATTCTGTTTTTTCTATCCGAAACCCAATATTGATTATTAACAATTTGCAAACGGAAACTGATAAGAGTGAACATAAAGGATTTGCAAATTTACTCAAGGGGTTTTTCGGAATGTTCAGAAATACAACAGCTCATGCACCTAAGATTAAATGGACAATTAATGAGCAAGATGCTCTTGATGTTATGTCTATGGCTTCACTATGTCATAGAAAATTAGATAGTGCAACAAAAATTCGGTAATCTAGGATATGATCGAAATAGAATTTGAAGAGCCAAATATGACAAAGTGTTAGTCCTTCGGAAATGAATCTATTTCGTTAGCGAGATTTGTTTATAACATTGGTAATGCTCATGCTGTTTATTACACTAAGTTTAACAAGGGCAAGATGACAAAATTGTCATTGGGTTAATTGGCTTAAGAGAAAGTGGAGAGCCAAAGGGCAGAACAGGCATCATAAGTATGATGGGAACTCCATCTAAATCAGGTAAAGCGGTCAACATCCCTATTTTAGGAGAACACTTTGGGTTCGACAGATATGATGATGAAACCTTGTATCACTTCGAATATGGAAACCTGGCCCAAACTTGTATTAAGAAGATTCCATTAATGTCTTTAGAAACTGCTCCTTAATTACTCACCATTTCAAAGAGAATCTCAACCGAAACAATCAATAAAAATGAAATTGAGTCACCTATTTTGCATCACCGCTCTACTTCTAGTAAGTTGTAATCGAGAACCAAATAAGCCAACACTTCTCAATGCTAAGGAATGGTATACATACGAACAAAATGAATATTCTCGAGTAGGCGACTCTATCGTTAAACACAAAAGAAACATTAGGTATTTTCAGGTTGAAATCAGAAAGGATAAAGATCCCTATGAAGCAAACTGGACAGAATATGTTGATACTTCGAGAATAGACACAAGCCTTTCGGATCTTGATAAACTAGCACAGAAACAACAATTTGCAACAGTTCTCAACGCGAGATTCTGCTTAGACAGTAATGGAAATATTGATTCTCTCATAAATTGGTATGAGATAAAAAAGTTTGCTGATTCACTTACCTCATCATTCTACGCTATGGAAGGATACAGCAAAGAACAAATTATTTTCTTAGAACCTTTAATAGACATATACCAAACCAAAACTCAGCTAACGCAAAATCTTTTTAAAGGCATAATAATCTACCATAACTTTTACAGTTTTGATCTAACATTTAACGACACTTTGTTAGAAAACCAAATGTCAACTTATAATGGGGTAGGTTTAATACCTACAAAGGTTAAGATCACTGATGGGCCGCTATGTTACATAGATTATGTTGTCTCTTCAGAATTTCAAACCAATGTTAAACCTGAATTACTCGAAACGCTTGAGACAAATTATGGAGTGAACGTCCCCGAACAGTTTAGCCGTAAAGTAATCGACTCCGTATTTTACAGATACAATAGAGATCTAAATGCTATAGAACAGATGCTGTATTTACGAACTATATCAATGGACTCAATACAAAAGATAGAAGCAATTCAATTAACAAGAACTATGAACCTACTTTGACCAAAATGGCTTCCGCCCAAAATGAATTTGGAGAGTATTCTATCGCTATTGATAAATTAGCTTCTAGAATTACTACAAACGGGACTCTCAGAAAAATTGCATCAACAATGAAAGTTACAGCTGAAAAGAATGATCAAGTTGCTAAAATGACTTTTGCTTCTGTCTATCCACACTATGTTACTAAAGTTGAAAAGAAAGGCAGAACCAAAGAAGAGTTACACCAAGTAATAACCTGGCTAACTGGATTTGATAACGACCAATTGGAACAGCTAATTCAGGAGAAAGCAACATTTGCAACATTTTTTCAAAAGGCAAAGATTCATCCAAACGCTCACCTTATTAAAGGGGTAATTTGTGGCTACCGCATTGAAGAAATTGAAGACGAATTTGAGCTTTACAGACAAGTGAGATATTTAGACAAATTGGTTGATGAACTGGCAAAAGGAAGAAAAATGGAGAAGATTCTTCGTTAAATGACGACAGTACTAGATCAATACAATAGATCATGAAAAGGGAATTCATCCTTCTATTCTTCACTCTTCAGAGTTTTATTTTATCAGCACAAGACAGTATCTGCATCAACCAAGCTATTCAACACACTATTACATCAACCTATCTAAATGAGGAGAGAAATTACTGGATTGGTTTACCATTGGGGTATTCTGACACCAATGAATATCCCGTTATCTATGTATTTGATGCCGAATGGCGATTTGAGCTAATACGAAACATGGCTTTTGACATGGGAGCCAATCAGAAAATTGAGAATTCCATTATTGTAGGCATTCCTCATATAGAATGGGAATATAAACGAGGGCAAGATCTTACATTTAGTCAATCTAGAATTGAATACGATGGTGAAGCAGTAGACTCTACATGGTACAACCATACCAATTCTGGCAGTGGCATGAAGTTCTATCAATACCTTACACAGGAGCTAATTCCAGATGTAAACAGACACTATGCTACAAATGGGCATGAGACCTTAATTGGACATTCGTATGGTGGCTACTTTGGCGGCTATATTTTGTCATTAGATCATCCCTTTGAGGTTATACATATGTACGATCCTTCTATTTGGTATAGCAATGGAGAAGTGATTCATCGTTTCAATCAAAAAAGCTACACCAAAGACACCAAGATTCATATTACGTATCAAGGAGAACCAGCCTTTCATAAAAATAAGATTGACGCTTTTATTTCGATACTTAAAGAATGTGAGCATATTACATTGAGCAAACAATTCTATTCTAATGAAACGCATAACTCACTGTTTTTAGACAGTTTCTACAAAGGCATTCTTCAAACAAACATGAAACCTAAAGTGCCTTAATCAAAGATGATAGTAGCCCTATGAAAATAGAAAGAGCAACTACGAGCGATGCCAAAGTATTAACACAATTAACCATTCGTTCTAAAGCATATTGGGGATACAGCAAACAACAAATGCTAGATTGGACAGAAGCTTTAACGTTACCTCCTTCATATTTTTCTACAAAAGAAGTGTATAAACTGATGGCAAATAACCAACCTATTGGCTACTACTCCTACACTCGATTAACTGCAGCCGTCATGAAACTAGAAAACCTGTTTATTGATCCAGAGTTCATCGGAAAGGGATTTGGTAAGCTCTTATTACTCGACTTCTTAAATCGCATTGAACAAGAAGATTTTGCTACCGTAACACTTGACTCAGATCCGAATGCACAAGAATTTTACAAAAGACTAGGTTTCAAAGTTGTTGGACAAATGAAAACACCTGTAAAAGACAGATACTTACCCATTATGGAAATGGATAAACCTCAGGTTCAAACACTGCTTAGTACCTAACATATTCCAGAATAAAAAAACACGCTGATATGGCTGATTATATTGATGGTTTCGTTTTCCCTATTCCTAGCATCTACTTAAAAGAGTACAAAGAAGTTGCGGAGCAAGTAGCCAAAATTTGGAAAGAATATGGAGCTATTGCCTACTATGAGTCGATTGGCGATGATATGAGCTTAGAAGGTGTAAAATCGTTTGCTACCAATCTTGAACTAAAAGAGGGAGAAGTAGTAATCTTTGGATGGGTCGTTTTCCCTTCAAAAGAAATTCGTGATTTAGCCAACAAACGCGTACCACAAGACTCTAGAATGACTGAATTGGTTAATCCATTGATTGATTCGAATCGCTTAATTTTTGACGCTAGTCGCATGGTTTATGGAGGATTTAAACCTCTTATTCGATAATGGCTAATAAGCATCAAAGCCAATGAAAAGAGTTATTCAGCTATTTATTCATCTTCTGCTTGTACTTATACTAACTGTTTTAACACAAATTGGTGGTTTTATATACTTACTCACTTTAATCACCTCATTAAGAACACCTAAGAAAGTAAGATTTCAAACGCTAGGTGTATTTATGGGGTACTATCTATTGTTCACTTTTATCATTGTACCATTTACCGCTCCATTTTTGGGAAGAGAAAAGATTAACCTCACAACTAACCTACAACCAGCAACTTACTTGACAGTTCTAACAAATAGAAACTACGTTACCCACGATTTGCAACAAGTACTTACACACATATCCAAAGAAAGGCATGTCTTGTTTCTTGATGCCAACTTTCCTTTTTTCAATGGATTCCCATTATTACCACATCTAAGCCATAACGATGGAAGAAAAGTAGATCTGAGTTTCGTTTATGTTGATACAGAAGGTAAAATATCAGATAAAACTAAGTCTGTAAGTGGCTATGGTATCTTCGAAGCTCCGGATAAGGGAGAACTCAATCAAACAAAAGTTTGCAAAGAACAGGGATACTTCCAATATGATTACTCAAAGTTTTTCACGTTAGGGAAGATTAACCCGCAGTTAGTTTTTTCAAAAAGTGAAAGTGCCGAACTTATACTTGATATTGTGAATCATCCACAAGTAGAAAAAGTATTTCTAGAACCCCATCTTGTCAGCAGAATGAAGCTCAACCACCCTAAAATTAGGTTTCATGGCTGCCGAGCAGTACGTCATGACGATCATATACATATCCAAACTAAAGGGATCATGCATTAAACTCTAACCCTTATCTTTCTTTTATGATGTTCTGTCGTATTTATTTTGTTGTTCTCCTTTCCTCTGTTTCACTTATTGGTATTGCTAGCAACTCAAGATCAAATTTCTTCATTCTTAGATAATTTATAGAATAACGAAGCATCAGTCTTCAACGAAAAATTTTCCTTTTATATATCAGTTGAAAGTTTGGTGTGCAATCCATCATTAATTGAATCACACTTACCTTTTCTACCTTTTTTTATCCTTTTGTAAGCAAATAAACAGCACTCTTAGAATTGTTGAAAACAGCAGAAGTACTGGCTGTATCTTTCATCACAGAAGATGACCTGAAGCATGAAAAAGCGACTAAAAGAGGGGCAATATTTTGGTGAAACAAATCAGAAACTACAATTCAATGGTATCACCATTACTGATACAGAGTATACGCATGACTATGTTGATTGGCATAGTCATGAAAACCCGTATTTCACCTTCTTACTGAAAGGCGGGCTGATTGAAGAAAACAAAAAAGAACAATACACCTTACAACCAGGCAGTTTACTGTTTCATAATTGGCAAGATTTTCACAGAAATAGTAAGCCCCCCATATTTACAAGAGGCGCACACGTAGAAATAAACAGAGTTTGGGCTAAAAACTTAGACTTCGATATTGATAAGATTGAAGGAAGCATCAAAATCAATCGCTCTAACATCAAAAACTTATTCGTTAAAATCTTACTAGAATCAAAACATCAAGACTCATTTAATAAGGCTAGTATTGAATTTTCTCTTCTACAAATACTCACAAGTTTTGATCAAGGAAACAAGAAACTAAGCACAAAAAAACCAAGCTGGTTTAATCGGTTAGAAGAACTGATCTATGAGAATCAGGAAGAAAAGATCACACTCAATAAAGTGAGTTCCGAACTAAATCTTCATCCTGTTTATATATCTAGAGCATTCCATAAATATTTGGGAATTTCTTTTGGGAAATACTGTAGAGAAATCAGATTAAATAAAGCCTTAAATGCCATTTTAGTGAATGAACATAAGCTTACTCATATTGCCCATTTATCTAACTACTACGATCAAAGCCATATGGGTGAAGATTTTAAAAAGAATCTCCAGCACTCCCCTAAACAGGTATGGAGAATGCTAGGTTAAGAATCTCCTATTTTATCAAACTTACTATCTAGTTATTTGCTGTAAACTACACACAATGTATAAGAGTATCACATCTATAATTTCAATATTAGCTACCGTACTAACATTTGCTCAAGAGTCAACTAACCAAGCCGAAGTGTATTGGAAAACCGATAACTCATTTGCACATAATGCCTCACTGCAAAAAATGGACAGTTTGGTAAAAGCTAATCACTTCAAGAAAATATCAAGTATCGTTGTAGCACATAAAGGAAAGCTCGTTTTTGAGAACTACTACAATGGCAGTAACGAGTCCGCTTTGAACAACACTAGATCTTGTACAAAAACCATTACCGGAACCCTAATTGGATGCTTAATACAAGACAACAAACTCTCTTCTGAGCAGGAGTTTGCTTCAAATTATTCTACCAGAAAAAACAACTATTACCCTGACACGCGAAAAGACAGCATTACAATTGAAGACCTCCTTACAATGTCTTCTCCTTTAGAATGTACGGATTGGAATGAATTCTCAAGAGGAAACGAAGAAAAAATGTACTTAATAGAAGACTGGGTTAATTTTTATTGGGATTTACCCATGAGGGGATTTCCTGAATGGGAACCTAAGCCAGAAGACTCGCCTTACGGGCGCAGTTTTAGTTATTGTACAGCCGGAGTTGTGGTGTTAGGTGATATTGTAAATAACATTACAGGAGATTTAGAAATCTACGCTAAAAAAGCACTTTTCGACAAACTAAGTATCTCCAATTATCATTGGCAAATAACTCCAACTGGCATACCGATGACTGGCGGTGGTTTAGGATTACGAAGTAGAGACTTACTAAAAATTGGTCAGTTATACCTTAATAATGGCTCATGGAATGGAGAACAGATAATTTCTAAAGAGTGGGCTGAAAAATCTACTACTCCGAAAGCAAGATTTGAAATTGACCGAGAGTACGAGTATGGCTACTTGTGGTGGTTAGGAGAATTCAATAACGAAAAAGCTTACTTTATGATTGGAAGTGGAGGAAACAAAGTTGTGGTGTTTCCAAAGCTAGATTTAATCGTAGTTCTTACAAGTACTTACTTCAAAGGTGGATCGAAATCGCACAATCAAACTCAACAATTACTTAGTGATTACATTTTACCTGTATTTCAAAACCAAGGAAGCAACTAATGCTCTTTTAATACAATGAGAAAACGTAAATAGTTATTATGGAATAATTACCTTTTCAAGATGTTAGCTTTCCGTCTTTGCGTTGTTCTATTGATTCTGCCTTGGATTGGTGTTGCTCAATCGCTTCAAGATCAAATTTCATCACTATTCGATTCCGTTTACCAACACAATCAAGAGGCACTTGGAATACTGATTCATGTGGAGTCACCAGGTCATAACATCTCTTGGACTAAAGCTGCTGGTTTTTCTGATAAGGAGAAAGAAACACCTTTAATGCCAGAGCAACCGGTACTACTTGCCAGCAACACTAAAACCTATGTGTCTGCTGCTATTTTACGTTTGGTTGAGAATCAACAATTCGCATTAGATAATGCTATTAAAGACTTACTCAATAAGAATACCTCTACCCTCTTAACGCAAGATGGATATGATTTAAATCGCATAACTATACGCCACTTGCTCTCACACACATCTGGCATTCACGATTATGTAAACGAGGAATACTTCAACTGGGTAATGGAACACCCGCAACACCAATGGACCAGGGATGAACAAATAAACCGTACCATAGAAATTGGAGAACCTTTGTTTGATCCTGGAACTAGTTTTAGTTATGGAGATATTAACTACCTCTTACTTACAGAAATCATAGAAAACACAAGCAAACAACCCTTTTATAAAGCTATACGAACATTGCTGAAGTATGATGAACTTGGTTTACACACCACTTGGTTCGATCAACTTGAATATCCTCCACTTCATACTATGCCATTTGCGCATCAATATGCCAACGATTTTGTGTGCGATTCGTACGAAATGAATTCATCTTGGGATTTATATGGAGGTGGTGGAATTGCATCAACGGTAAAAGATGCCGCACTATTCTACCAGTATCTTTTCACCGGAAAGATTATTCAAAACAACACGATCCTGAAAGAAATGCATACCTACGTGCTACCTCCAGAAGAATCTAAGTATTGTCTAGGTATTTTTCATTTCGACTTTGGCTACAACCTCTATTATCATGGTGGCTGGTGGGGAACAGACGTGAACTATTCGCCTGAAACAAATACGTCTGTTGCTGTTTTTACACTAGTTAAAGAAAAACGGAATGAGATTAATCCACTCTTAGGAAAACGCATTCAAGCGCTTGTTTTAAGTAAAACCAACCTGAATAAACCATAAACGTGCTTGAGAATATTATCAAATCATTTCCGTTATACCATACTCCACTGAGACAAAAATCACCAAGTCTAACAACCAAAAAAATCAACATCATGGGCAAAAACACATTTCACACATTGGCAGCAATTTTTGTGCTTGTTGCTTCAACCACCTTCTTTGGCTTTAAGAAATCTGCTGATACATTTAAACTTCCCAAATCTGTAAAAAAACAATTTGCGTTTATTGCTGGTGGCGATACGCAGATTGAAGAAGAAAAGGTGCAAGTAGGTACCTTTTTCATCAGTAAATACGAGGTAAGTAATGCTGATTACACCGCTTTTCTACATTCTTTGATAGAGCAAGGAGATTTAAAGACTTACCAACTGGCGCAAATAGATACGGCTAATTGGACATCTGCTTTCAAGAACAAGCATATGGCTCCTTTCACGAAGTACTATCATAGCCACGAGGCATATAAAAACTATCCTGTTGTAAATATCACGAGAGAAGGTGCTGAGGCTTATTGCAAATGGCTCACTGCTCAACTTAACGAAGAAAATTCATCTTCAGCTTATTCAGTTGAAGTTCGTTTACCTAGTAGAAACGAATGGATATACGCTTCTAGTTCTGGTTTCGATAAGGCTGTTTACAGTTGGGGTGGTCCTTACCTAAGAAACTCAAGAGGTCAGTTGTTGTGTAATTACAAATATGTTGGTGACGAAAACATATTTTACAATGATAATACGGATAACTATGAAGTAACCGACCCATACACTCATATAGGTGTAGCAGGTAGATTAAACAACAGTGCAGATGTAACTGCTCCCGTAAATGCATATCCTGCTACTAATTTTGGGCTATATAATATGAATGGAAATGTAGCCGAATTAGTAACCGAAGGAGTAGCTTGTGGTGGCAGTTGGAAATCAACTGGCTTTGATGTTCGCAACGTAAGTACGATGAACTACGAAGGTGCTTCTTGTCAAATTGGGTTTAGACCAATCTTAGCGTTTAGTAAGAAATGAACGTCTAGTTAAGCTAATTATTAAGGCCTACAGATTAGTAGACAAAACCTGTTGTTTGCAGAATATTAGAGGGGATTACACAATGTAATCCCCTTTTTTGATGGCAGTGTTGTAGGATAGTGTAGGTTTTATTATCTCCTTTGAGTAGTATATACCCCTCCTGTCAATTCAAGTAGATCAACTTGTTGGTCTGCATCGAGAATAAAGGAGATACTGCGCCCTTTCTACTTCTCGATACACCAAGCTTTGCTTGGCACTTGAAGTAATGTGGCTACAACCTATTTATAACAGAACGACATTTCACATACTATTCTACATCAAAGCCCTTTTCTATGGTATTGTACTACCATAGGAAATCACCTTCCTCAGAGTAGTTATATGAATTCATTCATTATTCAAAACCTGAAAATCTTGTTCAAATCGTTACAGGTTATCATATGGTCAAATTCAAAAAAATCTGTTGAGCCTAACGTAATTGCTCGTATAATTGGCCTCTATGAAAAACTTGAAATCGATTTTTAAATCCTCTCTTTTATTCACGCTAGTTTTCGTGGTAAACCAAGTTGGTTTTAGCCAGTTAACTGGAATTACCATTGACGAAGATTTCACAGATTGGAATCAATCAATGGAAACTTTTACGGATGGAGCAGACAATCCAAACGGATTAGATTTACTTGACTTTCAAGTTACTAATGATCAACATAACTTGTATATCAAATTTACTCTGAGTACAGAAATTGCGCTGGCAGATGATTTGGTTCCTCATGGCATTTGGTTGTGTATTGATGCAGATAACGACCCTACTACTGGTTATGTACAACAAGCTGAATATGGAACCGAATTAGCTATTAATTTCAATCAACACTACGCGTGGTTTAATCAGCCAAGTGGAAACGTTCGAGTGGGGTTTGAAGCCATTAAGTTGCGTCAAGCTCCTACGGTAACATCCAATACTTTTGAAATTGCTATTCCTAGAAATATTATGCCTGATAGTGTTTCGCCCTTGTTTACACATGACACTATTAGAATATTGATCCGTGATGATGAAGCTGGTGATGCAATGCCAAATGTTGGAGATATTTTCCAGTATACTTTCTCATCAGATACAGTAGCAGCTATAACTCCAATTCCATTGGAGAAAGAAGACCCAACATTTATTAGAGCAGTATCTTACAATGTGTTGTTTAATAATGGATGGGAGTTACCTGGTATCACACACATGGAACAAATTGTAAAGGCACTGCAAGCTGATATTTATTGCTTTCAAGAAGCAGATGATATTTCGCCTCAAGAAGTAAAATCGTATATGGATAATTGGGTTCCTACTGGCACACAAGAAGGATGGCACGTTTCTATCGATTACTCTAAAATTACCTGTACACGATGGCCACAAACCAACGATTGGGTGCTTGAAAGAGCACATGCTATGATGGTAGACCTACCAGAATCATATGGCAGAGATTTACTTCTCTTGAATGGTCACTTGTCTTGCTGTACTCAAAATCAGAACAGACAAAACCAAGCGGATGATTTTGCCGCATTTATATTAGATGCAAAAGTAGCTGGAGGTCGCATTGAAGTTCCAAAGAATACGCCAATCATGTTTATGGGAGATATGAACTTGGTAGGGTTCAATCAGCAACGTAAAACTATTTTATCAGGAGATATTCAAGACGTTAACACCTATGGACTAGGCGGTTTATTAGATTGGGATAGCACTGAATTGGCTGATGCCGCTCCTTTGCACATCAACCAAAACATGGCTTACACGTGGAGAAGTTTTTCTGGTACCACATTTCCAAACGGGCGATTAGATTATCAGTTCTACAGTGATGCTATTCTTCAAAAAGAAAAGGCCTTTGTACTTCAAACAGAAGTATTGCCTAGCGATTACCTGGCTAACTATAACTTAGACAGTGCCAATACATGGGGTATATCTGATCATTTACCAGTGGTGGTTGATTATTCTATTCTTGATGAACCTGTTGGTATTGAGCAAGGTAACCACATTAACTTGAAACCAACTATTTACCCAAACCCAGCTGGAGATGTTGTTTTTGTTGACGTAGAAGGTGATATAGACCATATTCAGTTACAAGATTTAACTGGAAGCGTAATCCTGAATTCTATTGCTGGAGAAAAAGCTTTAAGTTTAAAAAACATCCCTGCTGGGGTGTATGTGCTGAACATATCTGTAGGTGGTAAATCTTACCATAGTACGATAGTACACGAGTAAAACTCAACAAAAAAAGCAGCTACTAAGTAGCTGCTTTTTAACATTCAACTGAGATTCTATTCTCTGGCTATGCCACCTTTTTCAATGCTTTCTTAGCAGCATTTACTTTTTTATTGGCTTTTAGTGTTGCCTGCTTGTTGGCTTTTACCACCTTCATTACACGCTTCACATCTTTCTTTTTTGCCTTCTTCTTTTTAGCTACAACTTTAGCTGCTGCTTTCTTAGCTGCCTTCATGGCTTTCTTAGCTAATTTCAACTTGCTCTTTGCTTTTTTTAGCTCTTTCTTCAATTTCGATTTCTTAGCCATATTTCAGAATTGTTATTTCAATATTACCGCAATGTTAAATAAAATAACAATATAACGCTAAAACTCTTAGCACTTAGCATCCTACATCGCACATAATGAAGACTTAACCTTTACTATTGAGTGTATCTAATAATCCGAACAAAGTTGTTCTGAGTTTATCCAATCCTTCTTTATCAATGGCTATTTCTCCAAACGATTCAGCAATTTTCTCAGGAATATGTTTTGCTTCATCCTTCAACTCTTCCCCTTGAGTTGTTAATGAAATTTCTACTGTTCGTTCATCTGTTTTAGAACGAGTTCGTTTGATTAGTTCTTTTTGCTCTAATCGCTTCAACAATGGAGTTAACGTATTTGACTCTAGGAATAATTTTTCGCCAATTTCTTTTACCGTAAGGTGCTCATGCTGCCAAAGTGTAAGCATTACCAAATACTGTGGATAGGTAATTCCTAGCTCATCTAAATACGGAGTGTAGAGTTTGGTTGTAAGGCGTGAAGCAGCATACAAGGGAAAACATAATTGATTAGACAGAAATAATTGTGTTGCTTTATTATCCATACTCAACTCTTTTAAGTAATTCCAGAAGTACAAAGCACTTCGTTTGAATAGAATGGGCTAAAATAGAAAGACGCGCTTTCAAAACCCATAGATTAAATGGTATTGCTACCATCAATTAAAAAGGCTGCATAAACGGATCCCCACCTATGCAGCCATACTAATCACACAACATGAGATTATTAGTCTACTGTAACCTTAAGGTCTACCTGTACATTATTTCTTGTAGCATTAGAATAAGGGCAAACTTGGTGTGCCTTCTCTACTAAATCTTGAGCCACTTCTAATTCTACTCCTGGGATGTTTACAGAAAGAGTAACTGCTAAACCATATCCACCATTGTCTACTTGACCAATTGAAACAGATGCTGTTACTGCAGTCATACCTGTTTTAACCTTGGCTTGTCCAATGATTAAACTAAGCGCACTATCAAAACAAGCGGCATATCCACCTGCAAATAATTGCTCTGGATTTGTGTAATCATCATTTGATCCTCCTAATGCCTTTGGCATTCTTACATCAAGATTCAATACTCCGTTGTCTGATTCAACGTGTCCGTTTCTTCCTCCTGTTGCGGTAGCTACCGCTGTATACATTGCTTTCATGTTTCTGATTATTTAGTTATTGTTTGTTATCTAATTGCTTTTCTTCTAATGATCTTCAACTCTTCTAATCCTCCTGTAGACCATATTGCCCATAGCATTAATACCGGTTGAAAGAATAGGCGAATCAATCTTTTCAAATCGGTGTCTAGGCCAAAAGCACTAATCTCATTGGTGTACTGCGAAATGTTTCCTGGAAAAATGAGTACATAAAATATTGCCAAGGCTAAACCTGCTTGTGCTTTGTATTTACCTGCAAAAAGCATAGCAAGTCCAAGAGCTATTTCGACTACGCCTGATGCCAGTACTACAACATCCATAAAGGTTTCAGTAGATGGCAACCAACGTGGAACTTGAGCCTGAAACTCTTGACGTTGAAATGTGAGATGCCCTACTCCAGCTAGCGTCATCAAACTCCCTAGTAAAATTCTGAACCCTTTTTGAAGTGCTCTCTCTTTTTTCATCGTTTCCGTTTTAATCGTTCGCGATTCAAATATATGTATTGTTTTGAAAGCACCATATCAAACTCGTGTTTTTTCTAATTGCTACTTCTATAGTCCTTTGGACTTACATGTACTTTTTTCTTAAAAAGCTTGCTGAAACTTTGAGGGTAACCAAAACCCAAATCGTATGCAATTTCTGCCACCGAATCATCAGAGCTTACCAACCTGTTTTTGGCTAGATCAATTACATAGGAATGGATATGATCTATTGCGTTGATTCCGGTTTCTTGCTTGAGGAGATCGCCTAAATAATTAGGAGAAAGGTTGAGCTTTTTAGCACAGTATTTTACTGATGGCATTCCGTTCTCAATCAACTCATCTGAATTGTAATAATCTACCAGAATGTTTTTAAATCGCTTTACAATTCCTTTATTCACATGGCTTCTGGTGATAAACTGCCTACTGTAAAACCGTTTACAATAGTTCAAAAGCACCTCTAGGTTAGATACAATCAAATCATGACTATGCGAATCTAAGTTGAGGCTAAACTCTTCTTCTATGGTTCTTACTACGCTATATAGCGTTTGCTTTTCTTTATCTGATAGGTGTAAAGATTCGTCTAAGTCGTATGAGAAAAAGGTGTATTCCTTTATTTTATCGTTGAGGAAGGTTTTTCTTATCAAATCGGGATGGAAATACAAGCCCCACCCATCTGGATATGCTTGCCCTTCTACATTAGAAATAATGGTGACTTGCTCTGGTGCCATGCACAACAGCGAAGCTTCTGTAAAATCGTACTCTTTACGGCCATACTGAAATGCAGCATCATCTAACTTTTTCAAAGAAATACAGTAAAAGCCGAGTACAGTTGGTCTGTCGTTTACACTTTCAAGAACTTGCACTTTGTTAAAGTCTATTAAGGTAATAAGCGGATGAACAGGCTTTTCTGGATACCCTAGCACTTCGTGCAGCTGACTTATAGACTTTACAACTCTCCTGTCTTTCTTAAAAGTTTTAGACCGTGTCATACATTAATTCTTTACGTAAGTATCGTAATATTCTGCGAAGGCATTGAACTGAAAATCATTTGCCTTTTTAGCTACAGCAGCATCTTGTACGAGTGTTTCAAAACCATGATATGCCTTTTCGAATACCTCAAATTTAACAGGAATACCTTCTTTTCTAAGCTCTTCTACGTAGTTGATTGTTTCGTCTTTAAATGGCTCCAAGTCTCCAACAAATGTTATGGTTGGCGGTAAGTGATTGAATTTTTCACTCAAAATGGCTGAAGCATACTTGGGCACATCGCCCTGCACGTTTTGCAAGTACATTTTCCAACCAAAGGCATTGCTTTTCGTGTTCCAACAAGGCACTCCCTCGTCCATTGCTATGGCCGACTCTGTGTTTTGTCTGCAATCTATCATAGGATAAATTGGCATCTGGAAAGCAATATCTACATCACCTGTATCGCATGCTTTTAGGCTAACTGCTGCCGTAAGTCCTCCCCCAGCACTATGTCCGCCAACCATAAACTTATCTGATCGTATGTTTAGTGATGATGCATTTTCTTTCATCCATAAAAGTGTATCGTAACAATCATTAAATCCTTCTGGAAATGGATGTTTTATTGATTTACGATAGTCTGGAGCTACCACTACACAAGGACGTTTCTTAATGTAGTTCTCCATCTCACCTAGAGATAACTCTGGCACCCCAAGCATGTAGCCACCTCCGTGATTATAGAGCAATGCTGGAAGTGGGCCTTCTGCGTTTTCTGGACGAAAAATACGAATGCGAATATCTGGGCCTCCACTTTTGCTTGGAATATAGCGCTGCTCACACTTTAAACCTTCGATGTTTTTGCCTTTCATAAAGCCCATGAAGAAATTCATCAGGTTTACAGACCACTTTCTCGTTAGCATATCACTAAATACTTTTAGTGGAGCGTAATACCCCTGTAGCTCTTTATCGTAACTATTCTTTGTAATCTTCATGGTTTATTTTTTTGCGTTATACTATAGATCAATCTCCTGTATCTCAGTCTTGCTTTCGTTTGAAAACGTTTATGAAAATAAGTAATTGCACTTTAAACTTCTATAACTTCATTGCTTGAACAACCATCTCTTTAAAAGCTGTATCGTCCATCTGTTTTTTTGCTTCTAGCATTTGAATGGCATCATTGCCTACGGGATACCTAAGTTTATCTGTTCCATCTGTAGCAGCTAGGTACACCATATCAACAACTTCTTCAGGATCTCCTTTAACCATATTGTTAGCTGCTGCAATAGATAGTTCCATTTTAGCCTTGTATTCTTTACTTTCTTCCAGAGCAACCCAAAGATTTGGATTGGTTGCCATGTTGGTATTGAATGCCCCTGGTTCAATCAGTTTGAGTTTAATACCAAAAGGATTCAGTTCAAATTGTAGTGATTCTGTAAGTCCTTCGATGGCAAACTTTGTACTACCGTAACCCGAGGCAAACGGGAACCCCATTCTACCTGTAATAGATGAAACATTAATGATAATGCCACTTTCATTCTTTCGAAAATGTGGTAAAAGGGCTTTTGTAACATTGATCATTCCGAAAAAATTAACCTCCATTAATGCTCTTAACTGACCATCTGATACATACTCAAATGGACCTTGTTTTGCTATGCCCGCATTGTTTAAGAGCACATCTATTTTTCCGAAACGTGCGATGCCCTCTTGAACCGATTTTTCAATGGTATCTTTATCTGTAACATCTAAACGGGTTACCAATACATTATTCAATTGGTTGAGTTCCGTTTCTTCTGAAGGATCTAACATGGTAGCAATTACATTCCACTCTTCTTGGTGAAATCTTTTTGCATTTAGCCTTCCAAACCCTAGGCTAGCTCCTGTAATTAAGATTGTTTTCTTCATGCCAACTGTAGCTTTAGAGCCCCATGGACTGGATGATCATGTTTTTAAATTCAACGTCATTCATTCCTGCACGAGCTCCTAAAATTTGTTGAGCATCATTTCCTACTACATATCTTACTGTATCAGATCCGTCTGTTGCTGCCTCATAGTATGTATCAGCTACTTCCTGAGGATCTTGCCCAGAAGAGTTACCCATATTCATGATGGCCGCCTTTGCTTTCTCAACTCCTGATTTGTATGCACTACCTTCTGGTACTGAAACCCATAAATCTGGACTTGTAGTTAAGTTCGTACTATATCCTCCTGGCTCTACTAGCTTTAGTTTGATACCAAATGGATTTAGCTCGTATTGTAGTGAAGCTGTAAAGCCTTCTAATGCGAATTTGGAAGCATGATAAAGAGATGTATATGGTAATGAAACTCTACCCGCCAATGAAGAACAATTGATAATTATTCCTCCTTTATTCTCTCTAAAATGTGGCAATATTGCCTTTATTACATTGACCGTACCAAAGAAGTTAACTTCCATTGGTTTTCGAATTTGTGCATCAGTGGCATCTTCTACATGACCCTGAACAGTCATTCCAGCATTATTAACAAGCACATCTATTTTTCCGAAATGTTCAATTCCCTCTTGAATCGATTTTTCGATGGTGTTTTTATCTGTAACGTCTAAACGGTTTACTAGAACGTTCTCTATTTGGTTAAGCTCTGTTTCTTTTTCTGGAGTCGTCATTGTTGCAACTACATTCCACCCTTCTTGGTGAAACTTCTTAACTGCTAATCTTCCAAAACCTGAGCTAGTTCCTGTTATCAATACTGTCTTATTCATAAGACTAAACTATTCTAGGTGCTTCTCTAAAACGTATCCATTTTACAGGGATACATAACCGTTTTACAGGTTGTTCTAAAATGACAGTATCAGTTGTAGGATTGTCTAAACTTTAAGGGTGTTACCGATGCCTTTTGCTTGAACAACTTAACGAAAGATTGAGGATGCTGAAAACCTAGTTTGAATGCTATTTCACTCACAGATAACTCTGAAAACGTAAGCAGTTCTTTGGCTTTGTATATTAGACTTTCGTGAATGTGTTGTTGTGCAGAAAGCCCTGTATAGTTTTTGAGCATATCTGATAAGTAGGCTGGAGAGAGGTTTAACCGATCTGATAAATAATGAACAGTTGGTAGACCTTCGTTTTCATTCTTCTGATAATACTCTTCTAGTAATTCTTTTACCCTAACCTGTATATTGTTGTGGTAGTTTTTTCGAGTAATAAATTGCCTACTGTAGTAACGATTGATGTGTACTAACAATAACTCAATATTACTTAGCAATACTTCTTGACTAAAGCCATCTATATTGTTCTCGTATTCACTTTGAATTAAGCCAAAAATTTTGAAAATGATTTTTCTCTCTTCCTCCGAAAGAAACAGCGCTTCGTTTGCGTGGTAGGAAAAAAAATCGCACTTCTCCATTTTTTTTGCCAGTGGATGATTGAGTAAAAAATCTGGGTCTAATGTAAATGCATATCCTTGGATCTTACTTTCCTCTAGATTATCAGCAGATACTACTTGGTTTGGACCTATACACGTAAGCACAGCTTCATCAAAATCAAACTTGCTTTGACCGTATTTCACCTTGTTGCTACAGCCCGATTTTACTGAGATTGTAAAGAATTTTGTGAAATAATGTTTCCATACCTCTTTGTTTACCACTACATCCAACTCACTCATATTCAACACACTCATTAGTGGATGTTTTGGTTTGGGTAAGCCTAACAAATGATGAAATTCTGATATTGTTTTTATGGTATGAATCATATGATTTGCTATTAACACAATGGCGCTTAGAAACAACCAAAAAGGATGAGACAAAATCTCTCATCCTTTTTGACCTGCCTTGCCTAGGCTGGAAACGAATTATTTCTCCACTTTTTTAAACGGTGTGTATACCTCTTTAAGCTGAAATTGCTCTCGTAATTTAGCACTAGCTTGCCCCATAGTAATAATTTGTTGCATCTCTGTGAGTTCAAGCCATTGCTGTGTTTGCTTTGCTGTATTTTGCAAATGAGTCCAGCAAGCTGCCTCACTCGTATATCGCTCATATTGACAATACACTCCGTTTTCATCCTTATAAACTTCGTACATCAATGTACCAGGTTCATTTTTAGTAATAGCAAATGTTTCTCCCAGCATCTTTTGATAAGCTGCCTCGTTTTCTGGTTTTACTTTAAAAGCGAAAACAAAAACCAGTGTTTCATCAGAGTCACCTACTTTAGAATTTTCTTGTGCATTTAAATTCGATATGCCCACTGTAAATAAAATGGTCATTGCCATCAATAGCGATTTTTGAAGATTCTTCATTCCTATCTTTTTTTATGTTTTAATACTAATGTGATTGTGTAGATAACTAGCTTAACAAGCCAAATTGATTAGCTATAGTCTCGTAAAAAGTTTTATCGTCCATAGACTTACGAACTTCCATAAACTGCCTTGCATCATCACCCGCTAAATACCTCAGCTGATCTTTATTATCGGTAGCTGCCTCATATATTTCTTGAGCAATGCTCTCTGAAGAACTTAAGTTTTGTAACAAGTTGTTGATGGTACCCATGTATTTAGACAGCCCTTCCGTATAATCTGCTATTTCGTTATCTCCAGTTAAAGAAATATTGTTTGCAAACTCTGTTTCAACTCCTCCTGGTTCTACCAACTTCACATCAATGCCCAATGGTTTAAGCTCATATTGAATAGATCCAGTAAAACCTTCTACAGCGTGTTTAGTGGCATGGTAAAGCCCTTGGTAAGGCAATGTAAATATTCCTACGATGGAGGTAACATTTAAGATAAGTCCACTTTTGTTGGTACGCATGTGTGGTAAAATTGACTTGGTAGTTCGTATTACCCCAAATACGTTGACATCAAAAATACGCTGCATTAATGCTTCATTTGATGCTTCAGCAATACCCATCATTCCAATACCTGCATTGTTGATCAATGCATCTATTTTTCCAAATGCTTCAATTCCTTTTGTGATAGCTGAGTCGATGGTAGTTTGCTTGGTTACATCTAGTTCGGTTACTAAAACGTTGCTTAATTTGTTTAGCTCCGTTTCATTTTCTGGTTTACGCATGGTAGCAATTACATTCCATCCGTTTGACTGAAAAATCTTAACCAATGATTTCCCAATTCCTGTTGACGTTCCAGTTATTAATACTGTTTTATTTGATGTTTCCATAAATGAAAATTTAGCTTCTACCAGTACACTATTTGCGCACTGAAATTTGTATTTGCTCGGTTTTTAATACATAGCAAATTTGCAAGAGACAAACGGAAATAAATAAGCCATATCACTGGAGTTCAACCTAATAATAAGTCATTATAGGGATTTTACAATCCGCATAAAACAAAGCGAGGAAGCACTTATGCCTCCTCGCCTTACCTATGCATTTCGCTGCCGACTTACTTCATGTATTTGTCGAACCACTCAATCATCATTTCTGGATTTTCTCCAAGGTAGTTGTAGCCATCAAAACGTTTTGTAGTTCCTTCTATCCAAAAGAGTTTTTTATCGTCTTCTTTCAAGCTAGTTAAACCATCAAAAGTAGCTTGAACGTCTTTAGGCGTACTCCAAGCATCATCTCTTACTTGAACAATAAAGGTTGGCATTTTAATGTTTTTGGTGAAAAGATGTGGTGTCATTTCTTCAAGATCTAGTCCGTTAACTTTTGTAACCTCTTCTTTAAAAACATCTTCATAATCAGCCATCCCCATACCTGTTAATGCAATTTTAGACATGATATTGATAGAGGCTGGTTGTGGACATACCAATGCTTTTACATCTTCGAAATACTCTGGACGTTCTGTCATGGCATGAATAGCCGCATTTCCTCCAGCACATGGATTAAATAATCCGATAGTCATGTTTTTTGTGTTGTCTTGAGACTTTACATAGTCAAAAGCAGCTATCACATCTTTATATTCATCACCAAATCCTTGTCCCCAAACATTTCCTTCAGAAGGAGCACTTTCCCCGTGATTTCTAAAATCGTACGTAAACACATTATAACCAGCATCGTGCAATGCTTTGTATACTTTACCAAACTTTACCTCTACATCTTGAAATTGATTGTAAGGCTCCATGTGCCCTGGCCAACCGTATCTGTTTAGTGTTGCTGGGTGGTTACAAATAATCAATTTATTTGAACCTTCAACAGGAATAAACCATGCTGCTAACTCTACACCATCTTCTGCCTTGAACTTTACATCTTCGTAAGCCAATCCATACTCTTTTGGTGTTTCCAATATTGGTGTAGGGTTTGCTACAGTTGCATAACCTTTTGCTAAACCACTTAACGTTGTTCTTATCTCGTTTTGTTTTTCTGCACTTAGATTATCCATGTTATTCTTTTGCTGATTGGTTTCCTGCTGGTTAGCTTGTTGGTTTTCTTGAACACATGCTGAGAGTGTGCCAAGCACTACCGACAATACGACTATTGTTTTATTGATTTTCATACCTCTCCTTATTTCATGTATTTATCAAACCATTCGATCATCATCTCTGGATTTTCACCGAAGTAGTTGTAACCAATGAATCTTCTAGTATCGCCTTCTTCTATCCAAAAGAGTTTTTTATCCTCTTCTTTCAAGCTAGTTAATCCGTCAAACGTAGCCTGAACATCATCTGGGATAGTCCATACATCATCTTTATTCTGGATAATGAAAGTGGGTACTTTTATATTTTTAGCGTGAACATGAGGTGTCATTTTCTCTAATTCAAGGCCTCTTGCTTTCGTTATCTCTTCGCTGAAAAAGTCAATATGATCGCCAAAACCCATTCCATTTAATGCCACTTTAGACATAATGTTAATAGATGCTGGTTGTGGACATACAAAAGCTTTTACATCTTCAAAATATTCTGGGCGTTGTGTCATCGCATTCATAGCAGCACCTCCACCAGCACATGGATTAAATAATCCGATGGTCATATTTTTCAAGTTGTCATGAGACTTTACATAATCAAAAGCTGCTATTACATCTTTGTACTCATCGTAAAAACCTTGTCCCCAACCATGATCTTCTGATGCTTGACTCTCTCCATGATTTCTAAAATCGTAGGTAAATACATTGTATCCAGCATCGTGCAATGCTTTGTATACTTTACCAAACTTCACTTCTACGTCTTGAAATTGATTGTAAGGCTCCATGTGCCCTGGCCAACCATATCTGTTAAGTGTTGCTGGGTGATTGCAGATAATGAGTTTATCAGAACCTTCTGCTGGAATAAACCATGCAGCTAATTCAATACCATCTTCTGCTTTGAATTTTACATCTTGAAATTCTAATCCATAATCTGCTGGAGTTTCTAGAATCGGAGTTTTGTTGGGTACTGTAACGTATCCTTTTGCTATTGCGCTAAGTGTTGCCTTTTGTTCTTCTGTTATCTGTGCCATTGTTTTATCGTTTAAAATTTTGATAAGACAAAGGTGTTAAGCACTCATCGGAAGAATGTATCCATTTTACAGGGATGCATAACCGTTTTACAGGTTTAACATAACCTCATAATCAAGCCTTTACGAATCATCAAGCTTCCTATCACGTATGTTTTTACCAGCGGTAACCATTTTGTAATGCCCCATTGCACTATGTAAATGTTACGATCTTAGAACAAGGTACTAAGAGCTTACCCTACAGTGTCTTTTCTTATCTGATGATGTAGTCTGGTATGATAGGAATAAAATGGCTTCGTACATCTCATGTTCTAAATCTAAAAAAGGCCTCATGGAATCCCATGAGGCCTTTTTTGCAACTACCGTGATGCTGTTCTTAATAAAACACACTTAACGTATTTGCCCTCTTAATAAACCAGAAGCTACTTCGTTTGAGTGAACATTTACATACAAGTAATCATTCATCAACTTTGTTTTTTGTTCTGCAGTTAAAGTCAGCATTTGCATAGTACCCATGTTCTCTACGTTTAGAGGCAAAAACACGTCTCCATTGGCATTTGACATTCCCTCGTGTATATGCGCCATAGTAATCATATCTGAAGCCGCTAGGTTTTCTACCGTTACATTATAGTATAGCATGTCTCCTACTACTCTAAGCACTGCCCAGCCTGTTTCATTTCTGCCCATTACCACTGGCACTTCATACATTGGTGACATTGATACATTGTAAGCTTGGGTTATTTCTTCGCCAATTTGACCTCTCACTAAACCTGCTGGAACCTCGGTAGAATGAACATTAACATATTTAGGATACTCTCCTTTTAGCATGTTAACCTGATCTTGTGTTAGCATAACAGTCCCTTTGGCGGTATTTTCTGAAAAAGAAATATCCATTCCATTTACAAGTCCCACAAGTACATCGCCTGTAGAAACGACATCTCCCATATGAATATGAGCAGCAGTCAATGCATCTGATTCTGCTAAGTTGTTGACCATAATGGTAAACTCAAGTGAATTATCACTGTAGAGCATCATAGTCGCCATTCCCATTTCGTATCTTCCTGATACTGCAGGAATCTCATTCATTGTATTTAACGCTACATCAAACGTTTCTACAAGTGTTTTACCTACCGAATCATCATCGTCATCATCATCGCAAGACACAAAACTGATAGCAGAAATTAGTAGGATGAACAAGTAATTTAGGTTTTTCATTTTTTTCACTCTTTAATTTGTCACGTATTTTCACTGATTATACAGGCCCTTACTAAGAGCCACTTGCTTTAGCCTATTAGCTTTTTAAATCTTCTATTGAAGCTCCGAAATTGATGTGTAAGACATTGTTAGTTGGCGTAACTAAAGCTGGTACCGATTTAACTCCAGCTTCTTCAGCTTCTAGAATTTTTGATTTGTTTTCTCCAATGTGAATTATCTCCACATTTTCGATTCCTATTAGGTTTACAATCTCTTGCTCTGCACTAACACAAACTGAGCATCCAGCGTGATAAAAAATTGATTTACTCATCTTATTACATTTTAAAATTGAACTTATTTGACATGAGGTTGCTGAATAAACCTGTCTACTTGAGGTTTATATTCAGCTCTATTTTCGCGTTTAGTAGTTTTGAAACTGGACATGTTTCCTTAGCCTTTAGTCCGAGTACTAAAAACTCTTCGGCAGATATTTCCGGAACTTCACCTTCTAAATCCAACTTAATTGTTGGTATTTCAGAATCTTCGAAAAACACCGTTGCTTTAGTATGTAAGTTGATTGGCGTGTAGCCAGCATCTGCAATCAAAAAGCTCAATTGCATGGTAAAACATCCAGCATGTGCTGCTCCAATCAATTCTTCTGGATTTGTACCAATCCCTTCTTGAAATCTTGTTTTAAATGAAAATTGCGTTTGGTCTAAAACAGTACTTTGAGTAGTAAGTGTTCCGGTTCCATCTATTCCTGTGCCTTTCCAATTGGCCTCTGCTTTTCTTCTGAATTTCATCTTGTTAACGTGCTTTAGCTCTTGTTTCGATGGTTCGAAAGTATTTTCACTAAACACATTAATCAAATTGATAATTTTTATGTTTGATAAATTCAATTTATAACATGACCATTCAACAGCTCAAATACATTGTTGCTTTAGATGATGAAAGACATTTTGCCCGAGCAGCAGAACTATGCATGGTTTCTCAACCAGGACTTACCATTCAGCTAAAAAAACTGGAAGAAGAAATAGGCATCCAGCTTTTTGATAGAAGTAGGACGCCACTAGCACCAACGCCAGCTGGTAAAGACATCATTCTAAAAGCAAGAAAGCTCTTAATGGATGCCGATATCATAAGAGATTACATTATTGATAAGAAAAACATACTTGAAGGAAGTATAAAGCTTGGTGTTATAAGTACGCTTTCTCCTTATCTAATTCCGATTGCGATTGATAGTATTAGAATGAACTTGCCAAATGTTGATTTTACTATTGAGGAACATGGAACGCTAGAATTAATTGAAGGACTTGAGCATGGCACATTAGATGTAGCCTTAATGGCAACTCCAACTGGAAATAAAAACCTGAAAGAGTTCTGTCTTTTCCAAGAGAAATTTGTCATCTATGAAAACAGCAATAAAGCTCCTCTTGATCTGAAGTATTATTCTAGCGAAGACTTAGATCATGCTCGATTACTACTTCTTAAAACGGAGTACTGCTACAACGCCCAGCTCTTGAATATTTGTGAAATAACCGAAGAACAGAACAAGGATAACCAGTTTAAATTCGACATTAACTCTATTGAAACGCTAAAGAATTTAGTCCGTTCTGACTTGGGTTATGCTATTGTTCCAGAGTTATCTATTCTGAATGATTACGATGATAAATTTGTGCAGCACTTTAAAGCACCTGAACCAACAAGAGAAATCAGTTTAGTAGTCTCCGAAAGCTTCGAAAAAAAGCTACTTCTTGAAAAACTAAAAGAAGCTTTTTGGAACGTTCTTCCTGAAAAATGTAGAACATCAGATAACTACACCAAAATTAAATGGAATGATTCGCCTTACTTTAGAAAGAATACTGGAACGTGAGTTCGTCAATACGTGACTAATCACTTTTCATTTCTCCAAGACAAGTCAACATGGTCACATATTTTGTTCTTTAAGACGGCTTTTCACAAGCCTAAGCCATATTGGTACCTAGCTTTAGCCAATCGCTGGTAATGCTTTGTACCGCTTGTAAACAAACCACCCTGCGTATATCAATACAAACTGCATTACCAAACGAAAAGCAGCAGCTCCTGCTGATCCCATAGCTGGTTCAGTTCTGGTAACATCCCAAATATGAAGAGGTAAAAACGCCACCATTAAAAGTGCAAATGCAAGTCCACCTTTATCTCTTGTTTTAGGCATCAACAGTAGAATACCTATGGTAGCTTCTGCAATAGCCGTTAACACATGGGTAAGCGTTTCAGGTAAAAAGTCTGGCATTAACTCCGTATAAACCTCTGGACTTGCAATATGTCCAATGGCGCTGATTAACATGATAGTGGCAAAAAAATAGGCTAACACTTTTTTCATAGTCCTTTAAAGTTAGGTTGCTTGCATTTGTTTGGTTGTTTTGCTTTCTCTTAAAAAAAGAGTCGCAAACAACTAAATCGTGTACAATTTATCAAATATTTGTTTGATAAACAGCAACCCCTATTTTTTGTTCACCACTACATGTAAGATTCTCTAAACTTCAGAGGAGTAACATTTGTTTTCTGTTTGAAAAGCTTTGAGAATGATTGCGGATGTTGAAAGCCCAATTCATAGGCAATTTGACTTACTGACAACTCTGAAAGGGTTAACAGTTCTTTTGCTCTGTGAATTACTGTTTCGTGAATATGTTGCTGAGCTGAAAGTCCCGTGTAATTCTTTAACATGTCTGATAAATATGCAGGAGACATGTGCACATGATCTGCTAGGTAGTTTACGGTAGGTAGGCTATCATTTCCTTCATTATCATAGTACTTAGCAAGGAGAGATTCTACTTGGCTAAGTAAATCATTATGATAGTTTTTGCGTGTAATAAACTGCCTGCTGTAGTAGCGATTAATGTGTACTAATAACAATTCTATATTGCTTAACAACACCTCTTGACTAAAGCCATCCATGTTATTATCGTACTCATTTTTAATGGCTTGAAAGAGCTGAAAGATAATTTGTCGTTCCTCATCTGACAGATGCAAAGCTTCGCTCATTTGATATGAGAAAAAATCACACTCTTGAATTTTTTTGGCCAAAGGATGATTCAACAAAAAGTCTGGATCAATGGTAAGAGCAAAACCATGAATTTCTAATTCGCCAGTATTTTGTGTAGATATGATTTGATTTGGGCCCATGCATACGAGTGTACCATCATCAAAATCGAATTTATTTTGCCCATATTTTACCTTACCTACGCAACCTGTTTTTACTGAAACAGTGTAAAACTTGGTGTAATGATGCTGCCAAATAGCCTCATTCTGTTTCATATCCATTTCACTCAAATCCATTACACTCACCAACGGATGTTTTGGTTTTGGTAAGCCTAACAAGCGGTGCATTTCGGATATGGTTTTTACAGTATGAATCATTGTGTGTACAAATTAATGGTTCTACAGATAACGATTGAAGGTGATTAAAAGGATGCAGAAATCTCTACATCCTTTTTACTTATATATATGCTTAGGTTATTTCTTAACTCTTGCGTAACGTCCATAAACCTCTTTCAGTTGAAATTGCTTGATCAGGTTATCACTCACATTGCCAAGAGTAATGGTTTGAACAGGTTCTGTAAGTTGCATCCACTCTTGTAACTGCTTACTAGTATTTTGAACATGTGTAAAAAGAGCTTCCTCACTGGCATATCGCTCAAGTTGGCAGTATACACCGTCTTCTCCTTTAAATACCTCATATTGAAGTGTACCTTCTTCTCCTTCTGTGATTTTGAATTGTTGCTTACGTACTTCATCATATCGCTTCTGGTTTTCTGGCTTTACCTTGAAACTAAATATGAACACGATGGCTTTTTCTGAATCTAACTCAGAATTCTCCTGAGCATAAGTATTAGAAACTCCTATGCTAAATATAAGGGCTAATGCCACCATTAGTTTTTTATAAATACTTCTCATTTTTCTTAATTTATTGGGTTTTACTTATCTATTGTTAGCATGGTATTATCATCGTAACGATTTCCTGTTTCTAAGGATAACGGAACAATTCTCTCTAGTCTCTCCAAATCGGCAGATGTAAGATCAATTGACGTAGCTGCAATGTTCTGCTCTACGTATTTCACTCGCTTAGTACCAGGTATTGGCACTGCTCCTTTTGCTAGAATCCAAGCAAGTGCCAGTTGTGGAGCTGAGACTTCTTTTTCAGCTGCCATTGTTTGAATTTCTTTTAGCAAATCCAAATTCTTTTGGAACTGCTCGCCTTGAAACTTCGGAATGGAACGTCTGAAATCATTTTCAGGAAAATCGTCTGGAGATTGAAATTGTCCTGACAAGAATCCGCGACCTAGTGGTGAATACGCTACTAGTGTAATTCCCAATACCTCCATTGCCTCTTTAATACCGTCTGCTTCTACATTACGTTCGAACAGAGAATATTCTGTTTGAACAGCAGAAATAGGATGCACAGCATGCGCTTTTTTTATGGTACTAACAGATACCTCAGAAAGACCGAGGTGTCTTACTTTACCTTCTTTTACCAATTCTGCCATAGCTTCTACCGTTTCTTCAATCGGTGTATTGAAGTCTAATCGGTGCTGGTAATACAGATCAATGTAATCGGTTCCTAAGTTTTTCAAAGATCGCTCTACAGCTTTCTTCACATACTCTTTAGTACCATTGATTTGCCATGTTAATTCGCCACTATCCGTTATTTCCCAACCAAACTTAGTAGCTACTATAAACTGGTCACGCTTTCCTTTAATGGCTTTCGCTACTAAGCGCTCATTTAGTTCTGGACCGTATAGATCTGCAGTGTCCAAAAAGTTACCACCCAACTCTAATGAACGATGAATGGTTTTAATCGCTTCTTTCTCATCAGCAGCGCCATAGATCTCTCCTCCTGCAATGGTTGTCATTCCCATGCAGCCTAAACCAACGGGAGCAGCAACTAAGCCTTGAGTTCCTATATTAATTGATTTCATTGCTCCTCAGGTTTTATTTCTCTACATGTGCATAAGGTTCGAATACCTCTTTCAATTGGAATTGCTTCTTGTAGTCATCACTTAAGTTTCCAAGAGAGATAATTTGTTTTAGTTCTACTAACTGGAACCACTCTTCTAATTGCTTGTGTGTATTTTGAACATGTACTAAAGCTGCAGCCTCGTTTGCATAACGCTCGTGTTGACAATACACTCCGTTTTCATCTTTAAATACTTCATACAATAAGGTACCCTCTTCTCCTTCTGTAATTTTGAATTGCTGCTCACGCACTTCATCGTAACGTGCTTGATTTTCAGGTGTAACCGTAAAGCTGAAAATGAAAATAACCTCTTCCATCATTTCTAATTTTATTTTGTGAACAGTACAAAATTGAGAAAGGCTACTTTGGAAAAAGTAGCCATATTCAGAAGAAAGTGGTGAATGCTAAGCCGAATGCTAGAATGAAAAAAGATACACCCAGGAAATAGGTCCTTCACTGTTTTAATAGTTGATCAGAGCTACTATCTAAAAGTGATTCATTTGAAAACAAAGACGAACTAGCTAAGCAATGTTCTCGTTCGTCTTTGTTTTCGATAGTTAGAATTTCCAAAAAAACTCGGTCATTTTATTTGCAGCCTGCTCTATGTATTCATCTACGTGATACATGTCGATGTGTGAAGCTCCATCTACTATGAATAGCTCCTTTTGGTCATTTACTTTTTCGTAAAACTTCTTTGTTAGCACATAAGCGTTGTGTGTTGGAGATTGTCCTTCGGGTATTCTATTCCCAGCTATTCCCAAGTATGGTGTATACAAGTATGGTGCATAATCCATAGCACTTGTCATCGGCTCAGTTTCCATGAACATTTGAGGTGATTTGTGTGAGTAGTTTGGGCACGGTCTCTTCAAATATTCTTCGGTCATATAAAACTTATATCCTTCGTCTTCCTTAGGGAAGCTCTCCAAACCAAACGCATCGTAGTAGTCAAACTCACCTGTTTCGTATCTTCTTTGTCTTGCTTCATTGGCCATTTGGAACAAAGGCGTGATTTGCTCTTTTGTGAGGTTTTCAAAATAGTTGGCTTTGTTATCTGGCACACCTGAGATTGTAGCAATGGCAGCAAGTCTTTTATCTGTAACGGCTACTAATGCAAGGTAACTTGCTCCACTTGCGCAGGCTCCTAGTCCGTAGAGTTTGCTTTTGTCTACAAAGGATAGGGTTCTTAGGTAGCTAATGGCGTCTCTGATGGACTCCATTTTTACCGCGGGTGTTTCATAGTTTCGTGGTTCTCCTTCACTGTCTCCAAAGCCGTTTACATCATAGGCTAGGAATACAAATCCTTTTTCTGCCATTTTTTCGCCATAGGTAATCCCTAACTGTTCTTTGACTTGAAGTCCAGAACCTGAAAAGATGATGGTTGGGTAGGTTTTGGTTTCGTCAAATCCTTCGGGTAGGAATAGGATTCCGGCTAGGTTATCGCCCTGACTTTTAAACGAGATATTTCTTGCTTCTCTTTCCATTGTAAACCTTATTTAAAGTGAATAATGGAGCAAAATTCCCATAAGTCATTCTCTAAAAAGTAGCCGAATTGATAGAAGACTAAGCCATTTTCAGAAAAAGCACTTGACAGAGTGATCGTTCATTTACTCACCTAAAATTGTTTATCAATGTTAAAAGCGGGTTCCTATTCTTTTTTAGCAATTTCTTTTAGAAGTAATTCGCATTTGGCTATGTAACCATAATCGCTTGCAGTGCTACTCTTTGCTGCTGCCAAAGCATCTTCTGCATACTTTTTGGAAGTTGTAAAATCGCTCAAGGTATAAGCCATTTCTGCTCGATAGTATTTGTACCAAAATGCTTCAGGCCTTAAACGTATTGCCTCGTCTAACCAAGTTGTAGCTTGAGATAAATCTTTGTTTTTCTCGTAATAAAATAAAGCTGCATCAAAGTAAGTTTGCGGATGTACTGACCCATCTGCATCGATAACTTTTTCTTTAATTTCATTGAATGTCAAGGCATCAGAATCTACAAACACGGGAATTTTCACTTCTGTCTTCTCCCATTTTATAACCAAATCTGCACCATTCGCATTAAAGTTTTCGAAATTGATAAGGAGTGTTTCTTGGTAGTCGTTTAGTTTTTTTGATGGCACTTTAAATCGTACCAAGTCATTCGATTGATTATAACCTGCATCTCCCCAAAGTTTTTCGTTTTTATGAATGATGATTGTCCACTCATCTTTTTGAGGTATGGTATATAAGGCATAAGTGCCAGCGGGAATTGTATTACCATCAAACGATACAGTTTGATCTAACGAAATTTTAGTGGAGGAATTCGCTCCTGTTCGCCAGAGTTTTCCGTAAGGAATCAACGCTCCAAAAATAGGACGTCCTTTTGCGCCAGGTTGTCCATATGTAATTCCAATTTTTGCTACACCCACATTTTGTTCAATTTGCACTTGTGGACTTAAACTTGCTTTACTGATTTGGGCTTCAGCGATTGAAACTGTAACAATCAAAAAAAGAGAGAAGAGTATTTTTTTCATTTTCATAATGTATAACAGATTTTATACACGGTTGGAATTTAGAGCAAAGCTGCAGAACACAATGTCTAGGTTATGACTCATGCTACTAATACTTCGTTATTCAGTTAAGCCTATTAACTTTAGTCTATAAGACGACTAACTTTGAAGACAGAACAAGACTTTTTTACTTAATGGAATGGTAAAAAAATATGCATACGGTATTGGAGGACTAGGAGTTGATGAACGCATTTTTCAATACCTGAACTTAACATTTGACATCGAAGTACTCAAGTGGATTACTCCTCTTTCAAATGAATCGTTTACCTCGTATGTTGAACGCTTTAGTAAACAAATTGATTCTACGAAACAGGTTGTTCTTATTGGAATTTCGTTTGGAGGAATGCTTGCCATAGAGTTGAGCAAAATTCTAACAAACGTACAGGTTGTTCTTATTTCTTCTACTCCAACTAATCGAGCTATTCCTTTCGTATTGCGGTTACTGGGGCAATCAGGAATAATTCAAGTATTGCCCAATGCTATTCTTAAACACCCACCTGCTTTTGCGTTGCATTGGATATTTGGAGTAAAACAATTGAAGCACAAGCAACTATTGATCGAGATTATAGAATCCATTGATCCTAGTTTCTTAACATGGGCTATTCGATGTATTATGAAATGGCAGAACTCTTACTCTCCACTCAACTTAGTCTACATTCATGGAAAGGATGATCGTTTAATTTTGCCACCTCGCGAATCTCAGAACACACATTTAATAGATTGTGGTGGTCATTTTCTTTCTATAACGCATGCTAAAGAGGTAAGTGAATTACTGAATACATTGGTCGAATTGGATTGAAAATACTAGATTTTACCATTCAAAGTTTATCAAGCATCTCCTCATCATTCAATTAAACCAAGGTCAATTGGAAATAAACGTACTACTCAATTTATTCTCAATCGTTAATGCTCTGTCAACGGCTTCTGCATTTATGCTTGGAGTGCTTTTTCTAAGTACAAAAACCAAAAACAACAGAGCCAATGTGTTCTTGGCGTTTTTTATGCTGTCGTTAAGTTTTGAAGTACTTGAGGTTCTTTTAAACATGACCTCGCTAGAATTAACATTTTGGTTTCAAGCATCTCTTTTAAGCATCCCCACCCTATACTATTATGTTCAATTCACATTAAATCAGCGCATTCCTAAAATCAGCTATTTGCTTCTTAGCCCGTTTCTTCTTAGCCCACTTATTCCTACCAGCAATTTTATCTATTACATTCTCAATATCCCCTTATTATTCTACATACTGCATCTTATCAACCAACATCAAACTACTGTTAAAGACTTTTACTCTACTACTCACCTAAAAACCCTAAAATGGATCAGAACGCTGGTTTACGTTTATCTACTATTTCATGCACTTTGGGTGCTTGAAGATATGATCAGCTTGATTTCTCTTACAATTCCCGAATTAATGTCTGAAGCCTCCACTTATTTCACTTTGCTAATGATTTATTGGATTGGGGTGAATGGTTTTTCTCAACCAGAACTCTTTTCATCATTAGATACTATGCCCGCTTCTGAGCCAGTCATTTCTTCTTCATCAAATGACTCTGAAATTCTAGACAACTCCGCAAATAGTATAGATTCAGAATTTGAAACAATCGTCAATTCTATCAAAGAGCGTAAACTATTCTTACAACAAGATTTGAGTATTCGTTCGCTAGCAAAACAGCTTTCGATCAATGAACGTGTACTTTCTCAACTAATCAAATCTAATACCGATAAGAACTTTCACTACTTTATCAACCAATTTCGGGTAGAAGAATTCAAAACGTTACTCAAAACAGAAAAAATCAATCAAATGTCCTTACTCGGACTATCCGAAGAAGCTGGATTCACCTCTAAATCTACCTTCTACGCAGTGTTTAAGCAACATGAAGGAATGACTCCCAAGCAATATCTAGACGCACTTAAATAGTCCGAAAAACAGTTATTCGGACTTGTTGAATCCTTTCTGAGATACCACTCTCAATACTTTCGAGTTCTTCTGGTACAACCAATTAATTCGATTTTCATGAAAGGAAAAAACAGATTCCTCTTCTTCCTTCTTTTGAGTTTAATAATTCTTGGTGTTTCCTGTAAAAAAGATGATGACTCGCCTACTCCAAGTAAAACAACAGGAGTAGAACAACAACTCGTTTTCAAAGAGTTTTGGGATATTTACGACAGGCACTATCCTTTGTTTTTCAGAAAGGGAGTTGATTGGCAATCGGTATACGATACTTATAATCCTCAGATTACTGCATCTACAACCGATCAGCAACTATTTCAAATCTTTAACACGATTATGAGTACTGTTATTAGAGACGGCCACACTGAAGTGACGTATTCTGAGAATAGGCAAACTTTATTTGAACCTGAGTTTAGTCAAGAGGTAATTGACATGGTAGAGAATAATACTGCTAGCAAAGTAGACATTGTAGCTAGTAGTGCGCAAAACTCTTACATCTCTTATGGTACGCTAAAGAGCAACCCAAATATTGGATACATCAACTCAAAGAATTTTGAGCCGGTTAACGAAAGTGATAGTGAATTCAATCAGTACAGAGCAATTGTAGACGAAGCATTGACTGCCTTACAAGCAAAGGATGGTATTATTATTGATGTTAGAACTAATGGAGGTGGACAAGGACCTTTTGCCTTCTATTTGGCGGGGAGGTTTTTATCAACTCCTTCTCCTATAGAACTCGTTAGACAACGTATTAAATCAACAACTGGAAGCTCTGAATCATCATTAGCTAATTGGGCTACACAAGAGTTTATTGGCTTTCCAGATTCAAGAGTAGAAGGTGGATATGTAGCTGGTGTTTTTCCAGAAGACAATACAATTGAAGCTTCAGGAGATTTTCAGTTTACCAAGAAAGTTGCTGTGCTTACAGCTAAAAGTACAGCAAGTGCTGCCGAGTACTTTACCGCTGCGATGAAGACACAATCTCACGTAAAAACCATTGGTGAAACCACTTTTGGAATTTTTGCTGGAAGCGACATTTTCACCTTAACGAATGGTAAAGGAAAGTGGAAAACACGTGTTTCTACACATGATGTGGAAATGAACTATAATGGCGCATTCCAATCTTTCGAGGGAATTGGTATTCAGCCCGATGAAGTATTACTTCCTACTGCATCTCAAGTTTCTTCAGGAGCAGACATACATCTTGAAGCCGCAATTGATTACATCAACTAATTTTAAACTCAATCGTATGATGAAAAGAAAAATGAATTTTATGTTCCTCACAACTTTCCTTGCTATTGGATTAGCACTATTGTCTTGCAAAAAAGATGATGATTCATCTACAAGTACAACCACTGGAATTAACCCAGGAAATGATCCAAACTTCAAAATTGAGGCAAACAGAGATGGAGCTCCTGCTAATTATCCTAAAAAGGTTACTGTATTTGGGATTGATATTTACGCTGTTTCACAAGTAGAAGACACCAAACTACTTCATGCTGCCAATATTATGGCCCAGTATCTTGACAACGATGAAGATGGAACAGTAGACAATCAAGATGTGATGGACGCTATGCTTGGAAACAAAGCATACATGGTTATGTGGAAAACTGAAAATGATTTAGAAACTGGATTTATTGAAGGTAGAACTGGACAAGACTTAGGCAACGATGAAACACATCCTAGTTTTGTTTCGGGCGGAAAAACTGGAGAGTTTGATGCTTCTCTTGAAGAAGTATGGCATATCATTACTCATGCAGGTTACTCTCAAGCTTATCCAAACGCATTTGGAGAGTTAGCAGGTTCTGAACTTGCAGATGCTATGGATATTGCCAGAGGAGGAAATTTCACTTCTATTCCAAATCCGTATCCTAATGGAGCTTGGTATACTTATGACGATGAAACGTGCGATTATGAATGTCAATCTACTGAGTACTTTTATTGGGCAATGACTTCTATTCTTGGAGCACAAGAAAACAGGTCTCAAGAAATCGGCCATGAATGGAAACTTCACACATCTGCTTTGGTTGAACAAACAGATACTAAAGTGTATGAACTATTGACGAATCCTGTATATAAGCTTCCGACTAAATTGCCAGATGGAACTTACCGTCATTAAACTGTATAATACAAGAACAAAGAATCTTTAATACTATTCTAAATGAACATATTAAAAATCAGCTTATTGGGCTTATCGTTGGTTTTGACAAGTGTTTTAATTTCTTGTGAAAAAGATGATGACAATGATAGCACAACATCAAGTCAACCACAACAAGCTAACACTTGTGATTTCACATTATTGACAGCTAGTGCAACAGAATCGTATGGATTCAATACACCATTTTCTGACCAGTTTACTCAAAGCTCAAGATGGGAGTCTGAAGATGCTGACATTGCATTGGTAAATGAGAAAGGACAATTGACCGCAAATTCTAATAACACCTCTCAAGCTTTAGAGGCTTGGAAATTATTTAGAGTACAAATGCCGTACAACAAATCTTGGGAGATCATGATTGATGTAAATCTACCTCTCTACTGGAATTCTAACGGAGGGAGAGATGCCCAAGTGGGTGCTGGTATTTTTGTTGGAAAGCCAGTAACATCTGGGCAATCATCAAAAGTTTACGAATGCAACATGGCCGTTGTTAACGGTGGTGGAAGATTTGTTCAGGCTCAATTAATAGCGAATAGATTAGGGGAAGACCCTATTGATGTTCAGCATACCATTCTTACTCAATCCAAAGAAATGTCGACACTTAAAATCAGCTTTTGTGCAGAAGACAAAATGTTGAGTTTATTCATTGATAACGTCATTGTAGGAAAAGGACAGCGAATTGATTCTAAAGGAATGGACAACTGGAATTTATCTGATTCTGATGTAATGGATGTAGGTATTATGGGATTTGCTGAAAACACCGTTATTACATCCAATCCGCCTACACTTGATAATTTTAAGTACTCTATTTATTGATTAGGTCAGGCAGTGTTCTGTTAACTGCGGATGAATCATTTCGCAGTTAACAGGGCATAAACACTTTTATACCATCCTTTCTACCTGATTAAACCTTCCAATTTCTCAATAACAGGAATTCTTACCTCTTTAAATTGAGAGGTCGCATTGCTATATTTGCGACATGACTTTTAGACACGTATTAGCCACCTGTTTACTCTTCTCTTTTTTAGGTATACATACCAGCTGTGAAAAAGATGATGAGACATCGCCAACTTCAACAATTCAAAACCCAAAAGAACCTGAAGTTTTTATTGATCCTGGCAATGATCCTAACTTTACAATTGTTTCCAATAACAACACGTTCTTTGATGATTATAACAGAAAGGTTGTTGTTTTTGGTGTCTCGATATATGCAGTAGAGGAAGTTGCTGACGATAATCTATTACATGTTGCCAATGTTATTGCTCAGTTCATAGATAATAATGAAGATTCCAATCCAGATTACCTTAAGATTCAAGAATCTCTAAAGAATCTTGGATCATTCATTACCATTGGAAAAAATCCAAGCGATTTCAAGGATGCCGATTTAAGTGGCTTTGTTGGTTACAATCTTCTGGAAGCAGATATAAACTCACAATTTGTAACGAATGGAAGGCAAGGTCAATTTGACAAATCATTAGAGATTGCCTGCAAATTATTGTACAGTAATGGTTACTCGAAAACTCTCCCCACCTCTTTCGCACCATTAGTTGGATCTGAAATTTCAAGAGCAGTAGATCAGGCAAGAGGAGGAAGATTCAACACAGTTCCAAATGAATATCCTGAACATGCCTGGTATACAAATTACACACAATCGTGTGACTATGAATGCCAGGTAACAGATTACTTCTATTGGGCTCTATCTTCTCACTTGGGAGCGCAAGAATTTCGAGGAAATCAAGTACTATCAGAATGGAAACGCTACACCCCAGAACTATTTACAAGAGATCGTCAAGGATATCAGTTAATTACATATCCCGAGTTTAAATTTCCAAGTGTACTTCCTGATGGAACCTACAGACAATAAACTAGATCTGATTTGAATTACTGGTAAGGTGTTGTTGACATTTCTGATGATCAGATCGAATTTTCATCTAAGAAATCATCAAAACCCAGAACATTCATTTGAAGATAAACCTGATATCAATTCACAATTCTTTTCTTTAACGAGTTTGCAAAGTGAATTTCTATCTATTTAAAGCAACCTTTGTATATTTAAACGTTTTCTCTGAGTCCTATCGCATGTAGGACTCATTTTTTACGATTTAGTTAATAATAAAAGGCCGCCTACTTGCGGTCTTTTTTTTGCAAGTGTTTTGAGTAAAGGTGCTTCTTCTCTAGGAAAACTATTTTTCTCGTTCCAATACGTTTACGCGTATTTGTGATATGTAGCAACGAGATTTACTACTATTCCACCAATAAGTACTGAATGGGTCCTTGTTTGATCTCACCTCTGGTGTTAGGTAAGGGTATTGATAGTGAACGAAGTTCTGTCCCTCGTTGTCATAAGGTATATATGAACGATACTTGTATACCCCATCACCATGTTTAAAATGAAGAACTAATGATGGGAGATTCTGATTCGAATCCATTCTCCATACATTTCCCTCAACTACTAACCAAGCATGATCTTTTTGGGTGATTTGCTGAAAGTTTGCAGTGTATGCTGGTGTAAATTCTTCATTCAATTCCATCATCTCAATGCCATTAATTAATGTGTCTGAACGGAAATTCTCTATGGCATTTACAATTGTTGCAGTATCATATAAATGTGCTAAATCAATTTCTGGATTTGTTTCAGGTGAACGATAAACTAACAACTCTTCTTTCCATTCTGGATGAACTTGGGTTTTCCCAAATATCTTAAAGTAATAAGCCATCGTCATTCTAGAAGAATCAATGATTCTGTTTTTCCATTGCCACGTTTGAAAAAGGTTCAATATGGTCATCAACACGGCTACTATCCAAAAGATTTTTTTTCTTCCAACAAAAACTTGATGAACGACCGCTGCTAAACCAATGGCCAACACTGGATAAATATTCACAAGAGTTCTTGAGCTAAAACTTCCCCCTGCATAATACCAAGTAGACCAGCTACTCATAACATAAATGCAAACAATTACTACAGGAGCTACGGCAAAAAACAACTTTCGATTTTGTTTGTACAACACCCAAATTCCATAAATCATTAAGAGCCCTAATGGTGTGTAAACAAACCATCCTTTTCTGAACGAAAAGAGAAATTCCCACGTATATGGCGAAAAGAAATCTAGCCCCTCACCAGGATTATCATAACTAAAATAGAACCAACTTCCAGTCGCTATCTTCCAGTAAATTAATTGCAAAGAAGCAATGGAAATGGTAATAAATGCAGCTGCCAAAACATTCCACTTAGCTGATATGAATTTTTGGAGTTGTGTTTTAAACTCTTCTAAATTCCAACAAATGGGCACAAGTACCATTACGGCCATAGTTGGTCTGGTAAGAATCATAAAACCAAGTAAAAAGCCTATCGTTATTGACCATCTTAACGTTACTTTTTTATGCCATTCATTTGAGGCATAAATCAGCATGGCAGAAAGTGAAAACAGCGTAATATGCGGGTGGACTAATAAATCACCACTCATTTGAAACAAGTTGGTAGCGAGATATAATAGCGCAAGGGTTGCGAAGGCTACTTTTGGAGAATACTGTTCCTTCAGCACTTCGTACAATGCTTTGAAGCCCACCAATAAATAAATGAGCATTCCGATATTGACACTCCATTGATATGGTGCTGAAAAACCATCTGCCGGAAAAGAGCTAAGTTTCGCAATAACATGTCCAATCAAGAAAAATGGTAAGTACAACCAAGCCATTCCTTGTGTGTACTTGATGCTAAAACCGTTGGCTTGTGTATTTAATTGGTACAAGGTTGATGACGGATCATACATCTTCATGATCTCATCTAACCAAGCTTTATTTGTCAAACCAATATCTTCATAAATAATTGTAGCTGGCAAATACAAGTAATACCCAAAAACATCCCAAGAGAAACTATTGGTAGGTAAGTCGATAAAGCGGAGTACTACTACTCCAACTATTATTACCGCTGCCAATATAGAAAACAAGTATCGGTTCATGTTGTGAGCGCAATTTATGCTTTTAAAGGTTTTTCATCGTAGGAAAATATAGAGTGACACAATAAGTTTCAACACTACCCAAACAACTAAGTACTAATTAGAATCTAATCTATGTTTCACCTTTATGTTAGGGGTAAACAAAAAACGCTTGGCGGTAATGCCAAGCGTTTTTTGTTTCTAGTATGTTGTTTGGTTTAGTATACTGTTACACGTTGTGTGTATCTGTTACCATCAATCAATACATTGATGAAGTATATTCCTTGGCTGTAGTTACCTAATCGTAACTCTGCTTGGTGACGCGTTGCGATGTTGTTGTATCGCTGTTCTTCTACCAACTGGCCATTGTAATCTAACACTTGTACGGTTACTTCTTCTGCCTGTACCCCTTCTATGTTGATCGTTAACTGATCGTCTGTTGGGTTGGGATACAACTGAATGTTTGCTGATACCTGATTACCTGATACTCCTAATACTGCATCGATGGTAATCGTATCTGAGTTTGCACACCCATTATCGGCTGCTACTACTACCCAGATAGTTGTATCGTATTCTAGTATGAACGTTAGATCGTTTGTTGTTGCTCCTGTGCTCCACTGATGTGCGCCTGTTACGCCTGTACTCAAGGTTATCTCTTGTGGTGCTCCTATTGCTGCATCTGGACCTAGATCTACGACTGGTAACTCGTTTACATAAGTCACTGTTTCGGTTGCTTCGGCTGTACAACCTGCTACATCTGTTACCGTTACCGTATAGGTATCTTCTAACAACTGTGTGGCTGTTGCATCGGTTGTTCCATTGCTCCAGTTATAGCTATAGCTTCCGTTTGATCCACTTGCTACTGCTTCGATGCTTCCACTTGCTTCGCCTATACAGTTGGCATCGGTTACTGTTAATGCTAGTACTAGTGCTGATCTGTCTTCAACTGCTATTGTTTCTGCGATCTCACATCCATTGGCATCAGTTACTGTTACAGTGTAGTTTCCTGCTGTTACATTGCTGATGGTATCTGTTAATGCTCCTGTATTCCACTCTACTGCATATGGCATGGTTCCACCTCCTGTACTTGTTAGGTATGCACTTCCTGTTGCATCGCCATTACAAACCGTAGTATCTGATTCCAACGTAATGGCTAACGCTGTTGGCTCTGTTACGGTAGACGTACTCGTACTTGTACAGCCATTGGCATCGGTAATCGTTACCGTGTACGTTCCTGCTGCTACACCTGTAATACTTGCTGTTACTGCTGCATTGTTCCAGTTGTATGTGTATGGCATGGTTCCTCCTGTAGCTGATGCTGTTGCTCCTCCGTTTGTGAAGGCATTACATGTTACATTACTATCTACTACTGTGGCCGATACCAATACCGTTGGTTCTGTAATGGTTAATGATCCGTTGTTCGCACAACCATTAGCATCTGTGATAGTTACAGAGTACGTTCCAGCTACTACACCTGTGATGCTGGCGGTGGTCGCTCCGTTATTCCACGCATAGTTATATGGTGCTGTGCCGCCTGTTACATTTGCTGTTGCGCCTCCATCACTAAAGCCATTACAGCTTACGTTACTATCTAACCCTACTGACACAACTAATATCGCTGGCTCAGTTACAGTCGATGAACTTGTGCTCGTACAACCATTGAAATCTGTGATTGTAACGGTATATGTTCCCGCTACTATGCTTGTAATACTAGATGTAGTAGCTCCGTTGTTCCACGCATAGTTATAAGGCATGGTTCCACCTGTAGCTGATGCACTTGCGCCTCCATCTGATAAACTATTGCAGCTTACGTTGCTATCTACCACTGTTGCGGCTACTAAGCTTGCTGGTTCGGTTACAGCTGAACTACTTGTACTTGTACAACCGTTGAAATCTGTGACTGTAATGGTATATATTCCTCCCGATACACCAGTAATACTCGCTGTAGTAGCTCCGTTGTTCCATGCATAGTTATATGGCATGGTTCCGCCTGTAGCTGATGCACTTGCGCCTCCATCACTGAAGCTGTTACAGCTTACGTTACTATCTACCACTGTTGCGGCTGTTAAAGCTGCTGGTTCAGTTACAGCTGAACTACTTGTACTTGTACAACCATTGAAATCTGTGACTGTAACGGTGTATGTTCCTCCCGATACACCAGTAATACTCGCTGTGGTAGCTCCGTTGTTCCATGCATAGTTATATGGCATGGTTCCGCCTGTAGCTGCTGCACTTGCGCCTCCATCACTGAAGCTGTTACAGCTTACGTTACTATCTACTACCGTTGCCGCTGTTAAAGCTGCTGGTTCTGTTACAGTTGAACTACTTGTACTTGTACAACCGTTGAAATCTGTGACTGTAATGGTATATGTTCCTCCCGATACACCAGTAATACTCGCTGTAGTAGCTCCGTTGTTCCACGCATAGTTATAAGGCATGGTTCCGCCTGTGGCTGCTGCACTTGCGCCTCCATCACTGAAGCCGTTGCAACTTACATTGCTATCTACTATCGTTGCCGCTGTTAAAGCTGCTGGTTCAGTAATGGTTACAGATGAAGAATCTGTACAACCATTTGCATCGGTAATAGTTATAGAATAAGTACTTGCTGTTACACCTGTAATGCTCGCTGTAGTAGCTCCGTTGTTCCATGCATAGTTATAAGGCATGGTTCCGCCTGTGGCTGCTGCACTTGCGCCTCCATCACTGAAGCTGTTACAACTTACATTGCTATCTACTACCATTGCAGCTGTTAAAGCTGTTGGTTCAGTAATGGTTACGGATGAAGAATCTGTTAAACCGTTATTATCGGTAACTGTTACTGAATATGTTCCTGCAGCTACTCCTGTAATACTTGCTGTGGTGGCTCCTATGTTCCATGCGTAAGTATATGGTTGAGCTCCTC
>DIYR01000249.1 GCA_002429085.1 Flavobacteriales bacterium UBA6049 | reverse complement strand
AAGACATTCCGGTGCCCGCTGATTACGACGGTGATGGTATCACGGATATTGCCTTTAGACGTCCGTCAAATCAAACCTGGTATGTGCTAAATTCCAGTGGCAGTAACTATAATAGCGACAATGAAGATGGCATACAGCGAACAGTGATGGGTATGGCCGAAGATGATATTCCAATACCAGCGGATTACGATGGCGATGGTATTGATGATATGGCAGTGCGAAGACCATCCTGGCAGGCGTACATTATTCGCCACTCTTCCACCGGACAAACGGTGCAGGTTAAATTTGGCCTCTCTAACACAGATATTCCTGTTACCGGGGATTTTGATGGCGATGGCAAAGCTGATGTTGCTTTTCTGCGTACCGGCAACAAGACCTGGTACGTGCAAAACTCCAGTGGAAGCAATTACAACAGTGATAATAATGACAATATTCAGCGCATAGGACTGGGGTGGCGTCTCGGTGATGTACCTACACCAGCCGATTTTGACGGTGATGGTATTACCGATATAGCCATATGGCGAGCTTCGCAGTCACGCTTTGTTGTGCGGTATTCTACTACTGGCGATGTGGCCCTCATTGATTTTAACAATGCCAGCGAGGCCATTCCTGTTGTTGGTGATTATAATGGTGACGGCCTGGCTGACACTGCTCTGTATTTTGCAAGTACTGGTACCTGGTTAGTGCGTGATATCCCATCAGAACAAGACACTGAGTTTTATTATCCCGCTGATGCAAGCGCCTTTCCTTTGTCTTTACCCCTGACGGAAGTGCTCAAGCGATTGCAATCCAAAAAATAGTCAGGTTTAAATGTGATGAATTATCAATGCACCTGATCTTATTTTTTTATTTTGCTGCCTCGCAATCGGGCAACGACTGCGAATGGCTATGTTGTTTTTGTATCGATGCGGTATACCGGAACCAAAGTAAATTTACAGTAATTATTACTATTGTGGTGATAAAGAAAATCGCTTTTTGTTCTGTACCTATGAGCATAAAAGTTGAAACACCGGTTAAGCTAACTATTCTCAATGGTTCCAGCCATCGGATGTAGGACTTGGCTTCTTGCAATGCACTGATCCCCCAACAATGAAACATGGCGAATACTGCCAGAAATAAACCAGAGAGCAGGCTTAGTTGCCGCTCCTGAATGGCTAAAAGCAAAGCAAACACCAGCCCAACAACAATGGCAAACTGAGTGACCAGATAGCTTTTCATGGTTGTTGACAAAGGAACATCAAACTTGTTGAGTGTGTCACTGGTGGCGTAGTTTCTGGGAAAGCGAAGTTCCATATCTGGTGCCCGCCAACCAGGTGGTTTTAACAGAGTTCGTATTTTGTCAGTGAATTTATTGGTATACAGAATATCGGTTAGCAGATTGCGGTAAACTTTCAGGTTCGCCCATATCGGGTCCCAGCTGTTAAGTTGATCACTAACTCCATACACTATTTGAATATCTTGTTTTTCAGCGGCAAAAGAACCGAATATTTTGTCCCACAAAATAAATACCCCACCGTAGTTTTTATCTATGTATTCCTTATTGAGAGCGTGATGTACCCGATGGTGAGAGGGAGTAACAAATATTGTTTCGAACCAGTCTGGCATTCTATCGATGTGACGAGTGTGGACCCAGAACTGATAAATCAGGTTCAGCGAGACCGTGGCTAACATGACTTCTGTGGATATGCCGATAAAAGCTAGTGGAAGCACGATGATCCATTCAAATACTGCCAGCGTGCCGGTTTGACGTAACGCAGTGGTTAAATTGTATTCTTCACTGGAATGATGGACTACGTGGGAGCCCCACATAATGGCGACCTCATGACCTAACCTGTGTATCCAGTAGTAAGCGAGGTCGTAAAATACGAAGGCTGCCAACCACACCAAAGGGGAGTTATCTGGTAGCTGCCATAAGGCATAATGTTGGTGAACCCAGTAGTAAACCGAAAGAGGCAATAGAACCTTAAAAAGCCCTGTCAAACGACTGAGTACACCTAGGTTCAAAGAGTTAAGCGCATCATTGAATTGATAATAACCAGTATTTTTGCGCCTGTCTTGCCACAACTCCAGAGCGATCAGGAGGAAGAAAAAGGGGACGGCAATCAATATGATTTCCATATTATACTCCGCTTTCATTGCTATTGTTCTTCCATCATAGGCCGATTAACCGCACTAATATTGACCCTTCAGCGACATTTATTGACAGCTGAGACAGCTGAATAATTTGAAATGACATTTTCTGGTAAAATGTGATTTTATACCACTTCAAATATGCTTAACCATTATGTTATACCGTCACCAAGAATGATAATTGTTATGTAATAACATATTTAAAATATAAAAATAATTCACCATTTCTTATTTTTTGTTTGCTATTTTTGTTTTTTTACATATTCTTTTACCTAACAATATATTGGAGGTATGTATGAAACAGCTTTTTGTTCTGGCATTGATGGCCTGCTCTGGCGCAGTGCTTGCCGATAATCACCATAAACATCATGACCACGGTCACAAGCACAATCTGGAGTGTGGTCATGCTGCTGAATGGCATATCGATCACTTTGACTATAATCACGATGGACATGACCACCACATGCACGCGGGTAAAGTTCACGAAGAAGATTTCAAAACTCACGCCAACCACAAGCATGATCATGGCGCTAATTGTGGTCATGAGAGCCGCGTTACGCAGGGCATTGTAGAGTATAAACACGATGGACACTGGCATCACCAACACGGCAACCACGTGCACGAGACCCACAAAAGCGAGTAACTCATTACCGCCTTGGCCGTGATCATCAGTACCGGGCATACCGCCCGGTTTTTAATGGCTATCTAAAAAGTGACTTGGATAGCATATTTTTGCTCTGTGTTCATTTATGTAAATAAATTATTGCGAATTGTTACATTATAACCAGCATTTAATTCACAGGATCTTGTGTTTTGTGGAGAGTGCTTTGTTAGACTGCGTCTGATTTTTTTTACCACAAGATAACACAGCATGAAAAAAACATCACTTATCCTGGCCTGCATGGTGGCAGTGGGGTGCACTAACACCAACGCTCCTGTAAAACAAGCTGACGACAGTCAGACTGCGATTTCTATCACCTATCCCGTCACAAAAAAGGGCGACGTGGTAGATACTTACTTTGGACAGCAAGTTGCCGATCCATATCGTTGGTTGGAAGACGACCTGAGTGAAGAAACGGGCAATTGGGTTAAGCAGCAAAACAAGGTGACCTTTGATTACCTGGGTCAAATCACTTATCGCGATACTATTAAAGACAAACTAACAAAATTGTGGAACTACGAAAAAGTAGGCTCTCCTTTTAAAGAAGGTGATTACACCTATTTCTACAAAAACGACGGTTTACAAAATCAGTATGTTTTATACCGATCGGTAGAAGGACAGGAACCAGAAGTATTTCTGGATCCCAATAAATTTAGCGATGATGGTACCACTTCACTTGCCACTGTTTCTTTTTCAAAGAATGCTAAGTTAACAGCTTATTCCATCTCTGAAGGTGGCAGCGACTGGCGCAAGATCATCATTATCGACACTGAGACAAAACAGCCAATCGAAGCACCTTTGGTGGACGTAAAATTCAGTGGTATTTCGTGGCAGGGGGATGAGGGGTTTTATTATTCCAGCTACGACAAGCCTGAGGGCAGTGAGCTATCTGCAAAAACTGACCAGCATAAAATGTACTATCACAAGATTGGCACGCCACAGTCTCAGGACACCCTGGTATATGGTGGTACTGAAGCGCAAAAACACCGCTACGTATTTGGTGGTGTAACGGATGACGATCGTTATCTGGTGATCAATGCCGCTAAGTCTACTTCCGGCAGTAAGTTGCTACTGAAAGACCTTAGTAACCCCGACAGTGAACTGGTTACTGTGCTGGATCATTATGATTCCGACACATCCCTGGTAGACAATGTGGGCAGCAAACTATTGTTTCAAACTAACCTGAATGCCCCTAACAAACGTTTAGTGAGTGTGGATGCCAACAACCCTGGTAGTAACAATTGGCAGGACGTCATTCCGGAAACAAAGAATGTATTGACGGTAAGCACTGGCAGTGGCTATTTGTTCGCTAACTATTTTGTGGATGCGGTTTCAAAAGTCACCCAGTATAACTACGACGGTAAGAAAGTAAGAGATATCACCCTCCCAGGCTTTGGTACCGCACGTGGCTTTGGCGGCAAAAAAGATGCCGATAAACTGTATTTTTCATTTACTAACTATAATACGCCGTCAACTATCTATTCATTGACACCTGAGAGTGGCGCAACAGACGTCTATCGCAAACCTAAGATCGCTTTCGACAGTGAGCAGTTCGAGTCGAAGCAGGTCTTTTACTCCTCGAAAGACGGCACCAGAGTTCCCATGGTGATCACCTATAAAAAAGGCATTAAGCTCAATGGTAAAAATCCCACTATCCTATACGGTTATGGTGGTTTTAACTATGCCATGACACCTTCGTTCAGTACTGGTGTTGCCGGTTGGTTAGACATGGGCGGTATTTTTGTTGCTGCTAACATTCGCGGTGGCGGTGAATACGGTAAAGAGTGGCACAAAGCCGGTACGCAGCTTCAAAAGCAAAACGTATTTGATGATTTTATCGCAGCGGGCGAGCGTTTAATTGCTGATGGTTACACCAGTTCTGATTACCTTGCTGTACGCGGCGGTTCTAATGGCGGTTTGTTAGTGGGTGCTGTGATGACTCAACGCCCTGAACTGTTCAAGGTAGCATTGCCTGCTGTAGGTGTACTGGATATGTTGCGTTACCACACCTTTACAGCTGGTGCTGGGTGGGCTTACGATTATGGTACAGCAGAGCAAAGCGAAGAAATGTTCAATTATTTATTGGGCTATTCTCCTGTTCATAATGCAAAAGAAGGAACAGCATACCCTGCAACTATGGTAACTACCGGAGATCATGATGATCGTGTAGTACCAGCACACTCGCACAAATTCACTTCTGCATTACAAGCAGTGCAAACTGGCGATAATCCAGTAGTAACTCGTATTAACGTAAACGCAGGTCATGGTGCTGGTAAACCAACTGATATGATTATTGCTGAAATTGCTGATGAGTTAGCATTCTCATTCTACAATATGAAGTATGTTGAGTTGCCTGCGTATAGCAACAAAACAGAAGAGGCAGCACACTAAAGTACTCGTTGCCCTACAATCCTATTTGGTCCCCAATTGCATAATGCGATTGGGGATTTTTTATAGTCTTTGGTCTGAATTTTGATACTTTTAAGCAAAACAAAATCATTAACACACTATGAAAAAGTTAATCTTATTAGTAGCTGCAGCTACGCTGTTGTTCTCTAGCACCTACGCACAACAAAAAGAGCGAGTTCAAGAAGTTGGATTCGTTTTTAGAAATTTCAATTATTTTGGAGCCACTTACCGTATTGGAAATACAAATTCTGTTTGGAGAATAACAGCTTTAACAGCTAGGGGAAGATCTACTGAAAATGAAACTGTTTACGATACCATACCAGATCTAAAAAGGGAATCCTCATTAAATGATTTATCATTTGCAGTCGGGATTGGACGAGAAAGAAGAATCAATATTGTTGAGAATTTTGACCTTAGACTTGGTGGACAACTCAGCTTTGGCTACGAAAAAGACGAATCAACCTTTCAAGAAATATTCGTGAATTCTGTTACCTTAGAAAATGAATACGTTGATAGAAAAGACGCTAGACAACAGTTGAGTGGAGGGCTTGCTGGAATTGTAGGAGTCAATTACAACGTAAAAAATAAGTTGATCATCGGTTTAGAAATACTTCCAGAAATTAGCTATTCTGAGGATACAAGAAAATTAACTGGAGAGAACTATGCTTCTAATGAAACAACCAGTAATACCTTTAGCTTTAACGCAGGCTTAAGTTTTGCCATGCTATCTTTAGCCTACCGATTTTAACAAACAATAAGAATTCTAAAAGGCGCTTAGAAGAATAAGCGCCTTTTTGTGGTAATTGATTCCCCTATCGATTGATAGTAGGTTAATCTGTTGACCTCTATTGAAAATAAATAAGAACCTACGTCTTTCCTACTTCTCTATACACCAAGCTTTGCTTAATACATAGAATGATATAGCTTATAGCCAATTACAAGATGAGTCTCATTCAAAAGGTGATTTCATACTTTCTTTTTTAGAAGAGCCTTTTTTATGTTGAGCATTTATATTTGCCTTTACTAAAAAACAATTATCACAATTTCTCATATCTATACTTCAAAACTGTCAGTACTAATTTACGCTTGTTAACCATTATTAATTCCCAATAACAACTCATGAAAAAATCATTCTTACTACTGTGCACCACTACACTGCTTTTTACAAACTCTTATGCTCAAGAGAAAACAACAAAAACTAGGGTTCAAGAAGTGGGTTTTGTGTTTCAAAATTTAGACTCGTATGGATTAACTTACCGTTTCGGAAACGAAAAAACACTCGGTAGACTTTCTGTTTTGAACTTATCTGGAGGTGGTAGCGATGGAGACCAATACACATACGATAGATTCAGTAGAATTAACGGAACAACAGATAAAGTACGAAACTTCTCTTTTGGGCTAAAAATGGGATTCGAAACAAGAAAAAGAATTGCCGATAATTTCTTCTTCCGATCTGGGCTAGACATTGGTGGATTTTATGGTACAAATAAAGCTGAATTAGAGACCATTCAATCTGATATTTATGGTGGGGCTACTACAGTAAATGCTGATCGTACAGTAGAAAACTGGGGAGCAAGCTTAGAAGTTATTTTAGGGTTCAACTACACTTTTAAAGAAAAATTAGTTTTTGGACTTGAAGTATTACCCGGAATGAAATACGAAGCCACTAAAGAAACCCTAGAGTATGAGTCCGGATACGAACAAGAAGATGAAATTGGCACTGTTCAAGGAAATATCGGACTAGAAAACGCGACACTATCAATTGCTTATAGATTTAATTAATAAAATATTAGCTCCGAAAAATCGGAGCTTTTTTCTTTTTTAAGCTAACAACATATCCACGACAATACCTCCAATCAAACTGCCTTACTTTTGTGATGTGATTTACCAAGATTCTGATCAGGCCTATTTTGAAGTGGTGGAAGAACATTTTTCGCCACGCACATTTGAAACGTTAAAGAGAAGCGAATTGGCAGTAATGTGGATTCTTGCTTCAACTGAGCTTCGTATTAATCATGTTACGCATTACGCAAAAACGAACGAGGTTTACTTTTTTACTGAGTTCGATTTGGTGGAATTGGTCTCACCAACCTATGCTCGTTTTATCAGATTCAATAGAGCATTCTATTGCATTTTAGATCATGATCACGAAGTAGGCTGCAAAGGGCTGCTCTATTTTGGTTCTTCTTCTACTCCACAAATTCAGCTAGCTGATAAATCGCTTGAAGTAATGGAAAAAGTATGGCCGTTACTTTTATTGGAAATGGAATCGAACGACAATTTGCAGCTAGAAATGCTACAGATGATGTTGAAGCGAATTTTAATTCTATGTACGCGTGTACTGAAACAGCAAGAATCGTTAAACGAGGTACCTACAGATGAATTAGACATTATACGGTCTTTCAACTTTTTAGTAGAGTCGCACTTTAAAAAACATCATGATGTAAATGCCTATGCACGTTTATTATACAAATCACCTAAAACATTAGCCAACACCTTTAAAAAAGCAAACAAGCCTAGTCCATCGCAATACATTAAAGACAGAATTGCTACTGAAGCCAAACACCTATTGGCTCATTCAAGTTTGAGCATATCAGAAGTAGGCTACGAACTAGGGTACAAAGACGTACAATCTTTCAGTAGATTTTTTAGAACCCAAACCACTATTTCGCCCTTGCAGTACAGAGAAAGCGCACATCGGGAATAATTGCACACGTGTAAGGAATTATAGCCTAACACCTCCCCTACTTTTCGCAAGACATTTGTGTCATCAAAATTTAGTTAACCTAGAAAACAAATAGATCATGGCACAATTTACAGTACCTACAAAAGCAGAAGTATCAGAAGCAAATCAAGCAATTTTCAACAACCTTGAAAAAGGATTAGGGTTTGTTCCTAATCTATATGCATACTATGCGAAAAACGAAACGGCCTTAGGAGATTACTTAGCGCTTCAAAACCGCAAAAGCACATTGCGTGCAAAAGAGCGCGAAGTGGTAAACCTGGTAGTTAGCCAAGTAAATGGCTGTCGTTACTGTCAATCTGCACATACCGTATTGGGTAAAATGAATGGATTCAGTGACGATCAGGTATTAGAAATTCGCACAGGAAGTGCATCTTTCGATGCTAAGTTGAATGCTTTAGCTCAATTTACAAAAGCAGTTGCCGAAAACCGCGGTAAAGTTTCTGATGATGTAAAGCAATCATTCTTTGAAGCTGGATATTCTGAAGCAAACATGATTGATGTAGTTGTAGTAATTGGTGATAAAATCATTAGCAACTACATTCACAATTTGGCTCAATTCGAAATTGATTTCCCAATTGCACAAGAATTAGAAACCGTAAATGCATAATTCGTTATTGAATTGCCCATTCAATGATGTAGCCTCATCCTTTTCAGGATGGGGCTTTTTTTATTCTCTAGAGTTGACTTTTTTTGTGACAAATTCCAATCCATGAAGTCCCAACAACTAGTCGCTCTTTCTATATTATTTCTTGTTTCTTTTACAAAGTGTACCATAGAAACTGTTGAACCAGTCACTCCAGAATTATCTTACCTTAACGCAGAGGCTCTCATAAATTTAGACCAGAACTTATCCTATAAAGCAGACTCTTTTTTAGTATCGATCAGCTCAAATTCTGAATGGACAATAGAATCTCAAAGTAATTGGATTAGTACCTCAACTTCATCGGGTGCAAACTCTATGGAAGTGCGTATTACCGTTAACACTAATATGAACGAGAATTTTCGGACAGCAGAGATTCTTTTTAAAGTAAAAGGCGATGTTTTAGATAGAATGTCCATAACTCAAAAAGGTCGTATTCCAGGCAAGCCAAATTTTGGACTTCCTACTGAATCTCCATTTGGGCTAGTTTCAAACGGGTCTGGAATAGAATTAGTTGACATTGATGCTGATGGCGACTATGATGTTTTTACCATTAACTATAATCAATTCAGCTACTTCGAGAATGTCGGAACTCCTTCAGCCCCTGATTTTGTAAAAAGAGATTACTCATCTTTATTCGATACATTAACCATTTATGCAGATGGCCTTGAGTTCGTAGACTTAGATTATGATGGAGACCTGGACCTAGTAACAATTGACGAATTTGACATCTACAGTTACGAGAACATTGGAGACAAGTTTAATCCACAATTTAAAGACCGCAGATTTAGTCTTTATGGAACTAACCTCGCTGGGCAAGATCTGCATTTTATTGATATTGATAGCGATGATGACCTAGATGTGTATATCATCAATAATCGAGTTTTCCGTCAACAATCGTACTTTCTTGAAAATATAGGTAGTAAAGATCGACCTCAATACAAAATAGACTTAAATGATCCTTTCTCAAGGGAAAATCAAGGTACTGGAATTTCTTTTGCAGATTTGGACGACAATCAAATTCAAGATGCTTATATCATGAATAACGGTATTGTTGCTCAGTACGGTAATATTGGAAGTCAAACTCTACCTAAATTTGGTAGTAGAATCAATTGGCCTCATGGTTTAGATGACCGCTATGGCCTTGGTTTCACCTTTGCAGATATTGATGCAGATGGAGATTTAGATCTATTTTCTATTGACAAAAAAGTGCGCTTTGTTGAGAACCTAAACTTGTAAAAAAAGCGATGCTTTTCACATCGCTTCTAGAACATTAAAGATGAAATATTCGTTTTTTTAATTGTTCTTCACTATTAGTTTATCTGATAGAATTTCTCCTGTTTTTGTTTCTATTTGAATGACATAATTTCCCGTAGAAACTGTAGATACATCTAAGAGTATTCTACTTTCTGATCTGCTCCAATTTGCGTTTATTACGTTTCCCGTTACATCTATCAATTTAACTCCTAATATTATTCGGTTCTCTTCAAGTTCTATTGAACATGTAGAAGTTGCAGGTTGAGGAAATATTTTAAACTGGTCTCTTTCATAATACAAGAATCCAGTAGAAACAGTGTCTGTATCAATTGGCATTCTTTCAATCAATCGTAGTGCTTTCCCTTGATATTCTGATATGTAAATTGAATCTCCCGAAGGAGAAATAACAATTCCATTAGGCGAAGCAAATGAAGCACTATCATTTACTCCATCCTCTATTATGGGTCTTCCAGAACCAGCAATAACCGACACCGATGAATCTATTAAGTTAACCACTTGTACCTGCTTAGTAACATGATTCGTTGTATACAATGAATCACCATGAATAGCAAAAAAACCAGTTCCACCTCCAACATCGGCTACTTCATCAAACTCATTTTGAGCATTGAGTTTTAAGATTTTGCCATCGTCAAAGTTTCCAACATACACATCACCCGTTTTGCTCAATGCAATGCCTACTGGCCCAGTAAGTTTAGATGAATTGCTAATTTCATTTAAACCATACCAATCGCTATACCCGTATAGCTTTCTTCCTGAATAGGAAACAATTAGCAAACTATCTACACCTGGGAACTTCATTACGTTAGATGGATTGGTAACTGATATGAGTACTTCTACTTGTCCAGTAAGTGTATCTACTCTACTCACATTATGTCCTCGACTATTGGCTACATATACTTTACCATCAGAATAGTGTATTCCATTGGGTCTATTAAAACCAACGGCTAGGGTATCCATCTCACCATTTTTTCGAATGCGATAGATATGCGTACCAGGTGCTCCTTGCCATACTCCCCAATAAGAAGCATAAATAGTTCCATTCTCATCCATGGTGAGGCCATCATCAAACTGGTTTGTTCCTTCTGGTAGAATTGTACTTACATGGTAATTTACTTGACCAAGAGATAGTACTCCAATTGCCATTCCAGCGATCAATAGTAAAATCGATTTCATTGCATTCTGTGTTTAAATAATTAGAACTGCGATGATAATCCAGTAAAACCTCAACAACTTGTAAATCAACAACAAGTAAGTAAGCAATTATGATTATTTAGTTCACAAACCGCTATTAAAATGCCTACTCGATTCTGAGTTTTATGTTTGTTACACGAGTATTTAGACAAATGAATTTGTACTTAGGAGTTAATTTGATTGGAGCTTTTCAAGCTTGGTTAATTTTTGGAGCATTAACGTATCAATACAGTACTGATCAGAAAATCAATCGGGCATTTTTAACGTTGATATTCTCCATTGCTATTTCTCTTACTTCAAAGTTGTTTTTCAACCATAACACGTTTACGGCAGCTCCAAGGTTTTGGTATTTTCTAGATACTTCTGTTTTTCTGCTATTACCTCTTTGGTATAACGTTTTATTGATTGGACTGGGAAAAAAAGATTCCTCTTTGCTCAGTAAAGTAATGCTTGGAAGCGCATTGTTTCAATCAATCTTTTTAATTTCTACAATCAATCTTACCACTGAAGAAATGGCGCATTATAGTAGTGCTTTTTCTTTCTACGGATTCTTAGTTACACTTGGTGTTTCAGGCTCGTATTTCCTCTACAAATCGTGGTTACTTATGCATGAAACAGAGGAATACATTATTCCCAAAGGAGTTAGATTAGGTCAACTCATCTTATCTATTTTAATGGCATTGGGAATTTTAATTACTACAATTGCTGTTTTAAAAAACTACACAGTTGGTCAAATTCTCGTTCTGTACAACTGGTTAATTTTAGCACTATCATTCACTATGATATTACTTGGTGTTGCTTTAACCATCTTTCCAAAAGAATTTACATTGATTACCCTTCCGTTTCCATCTAAACCAGTTCAATCTCTTCAACATATTGCTGATAGAATAACAACTCTACTAGAGGATGAAAAGAAGTTTTTGCAACCAAAATTGAGTTTACAAGAAGTTGCTAATTCCATTCAAACCAATCCTGTTATTACCAGTAAAGCCATTAACCAAGTTATAGGCCTTCCATTTCCAGATTATGTGAATCAATTACGAGTAGCTTATTTTATTAAACTAGCCAGAGATACTAGGAATAAAGAATACACACATTGGGCTCTTGCCCAAGAAGCTGGATTTGGTAACAAAGTATCGTTTTACAAATCATTCAAAAAGGTGCACCAGAAAACGCCTAAAGAGTATTTAGCCGTTCACTAACCTTTCTTGTATAGCGGAAAGTTGATGTACGTTGTTAGATTTTGCTTATAGTCTTCTGATACAGATATCCATCCCCCAGAAGCACTTACTGTTTCTTTGGCGTAGGTGAATATCCTCTCCACTTCTTCTGATAGGCTTTGCGTTGGAACACTTGGAGAATCTGAATTTACCCAACCTATTACTGAAGTGCTCATAGATACATCTGGTGCAGATAACGATAATTCTACTGAAGATTCTCGCTGAAGTACCTTTACCGTAATCTCTTTATTAGAACTTGTTAAGTAATACTCCATCAAGTCTAAAACAACTTTACCCAAACGAAATGGAGCAACTGCAATTAGAGGTTCTCCAAACTTTTCAAAGTAAATTACTCTATTCTTAAACAAAGTAGATGATTGCATCGTAAGGATCTTTTTTTCTACTAAAGCATTTAGCTCAATGGTAGAAACTTTATCAACTCCGAAAGCATCCTCTTCTTCACTACTTAATAAACTAGAAGCTACCCTGCTCGCAGTTTCAGCAGCATCTCCCATCACAAAGAACAGCTTCTTGTCTTCTTTAGATTTAAACACTACTTCGTCTTTCAATAAATCGCAGATAGATGAAATTGATCCCAATGGAATTCTGAGATCATGAGCTACTGTTTTAGAAATCTCTTTTAGTCTAGTAACGGCTAATTCTAGCTCTTCTTTCTTTTTGGAGTCTGACTCGTGCAGTGGAACAAAAATGAAAAGCACTTCTCCGAGAATTACAAAGAGTGTTACAATTGCCAAAGCAAGCTCCAACATAGATAAGTATGAAAGCTTAGACTCATACTTGCTTTGAATAATTCCTACAGCTCTATTTTGGGCTTCTATGAAGTTGCTTTCAACCTTCGTTAAGGTTGTAATAGCCAATTTAGCACCTTGTTTATCAGCCAATACAGATTCACCCGCTACAACCATTTCATTCGCTAATGAAAAAGCTTTATTAAAATCACTCTCATGATCAAGGTACAATGATTCACTAATTCCCTTTTGAACAAAGTTGATGTGGTTTTTAAATATGGAGACGGTAGAGTTCAATTCTTCATGAATCATCTCTCCCGCATAAATACGTAAACTCTGTTGCACTATTCGTTGGCTCAACATACGCATTCTACCAGCATTGTTTATCAACTCTCCATCTGTATTCATTTGCCCAATCTGAACATGAACAAGTGCCTGACTTCCAAGCAAAAGAGTAACGATAGAAACAACAAGTACGTAGTAGAGATTCTTCTTATTATCGAAAAACTTCTTCATCTCTTATTCAAGATTACTAAATCATTTCCAGAATAAGATGGAATAGAGCCTTCAAACCTTTCTGTTCTACAAAATGTAAAGGAGACATTATTTAATTTCAAAAAAACTTCCTCAACAATTTATTTCTTCTTTTGAGTTTATAAAGCATCTTCTTTTCTCTTACGGCACTCTTCAATTAGAACAAGTTCAGCTTAGTACGTATGGTCGATTACTTTCTGGCACATCAGATCAGTTGCCTAGTTACCGTGTAGAGCAACTAGAAATCACAGATCCTGACGTTCTTAATAGTAGTCAGCAGCAGTACCATCCAATTGCTGTTCAAACCAACAATCCATCAGACTTTATAGCAGGCATGGTATTCGAGATTACAGATGAGGAGTTAACTTGTACTGATACATATGAAGTGAATGATTATGTGCGTATTGAAGCCACACTTACATCAGGTAATAAAGCTTGGGTGTATGTTAGCAAAAACTAGATTTCATGTATGATCATAGTCAGCTCTTAACAGATCAATAGATAATAATTTAGCTTTTACTAAAGCTAGAACACCATGAGCGACTTTGTTACGTTGACTGAATCGAATATAGACTCTGAGCATATATGCTGTGCCATTTCAGATAAAAAAGTTCGTCAGAGTTACGATGCGAAAAAAGAATGGCTCAAAAAAGAATTCCAAAATGGATATGTATTTAGACGATTGAACGAACGCGCAAAAGTCTTTATTGAATATGGTCCTGCTGAATTGGCATGGTTACCCATATATGCTCCAAACCACCTTAACATCAATTGCTTTTGGGTTTCAGGTAAATACAAAAAATCTGGATATGGTAAAGCTCTATTAAAAAGTGCCGTAGACGATGCTGTGGCGCAACAGAAAGATGGATTAGTAACTGTTGTAGGAAGCAAAAAATTCCATTTCATGAGTGATACGAAATGGTTGTTGAAACAAGGGTTTGAAGAATGTGATCGTACAAAAAGTGGCTTTAGTTTACTGGTAAAAAAACTAACTCCCTCAAGTACGTTGCCCAAATTTAACGAGAGCGCTAAACAAGGTGTTTGTACTCCGCCTACAGGTCTTGTAGCTTACTATTCTAACAGGTGCCCTTTTGCTGAGTTTCATGCTTTAGAGTCGCTGAAAGAGAGTGCCAAAAATCGTAACCTACCATTAACAACAATCAAGTTAACAACGCTGCAAGAAGCTCAAAGTGCTCCAACTCCAGCTACCATTTTTAGTCTATTTTACAATGGCAAATTCATTACTACAGACGTTTCGGTTTGCATGAACAGTAGATTTGATAAAATTGTTAGTCCATCAAACTAGATTAAGACATGTTTCGAACTTGTTTGATACTCTTCTTACTTTCTTTTTTGCTGATCACAGTAGTTGCTTGTAATTCCAAACAGCATGCAGAAGTAGAACGTGTAGCAACTTCTAATGGCAAAGATTCATTAATCATTTTGCATATTGAAAGTGACTCACCGTATGAAATTGGCTACCAACATGGAGAAGCGCTTCGTAAAGAAATTCATCTCATGGTAGATTTATGGAAGAATGATTTGGAAGAGGCATTCGAAATTCCGGCAGATTCATTCATCACCCACTTTTTAAGGTCAACCAACTTTCAAAAAAGTATTGCTAAACACACTCCGCACTTATTAAAAGAAATACAAGGAATGAGTGATGGGGCAAGTATTCCTTTTGAAACGATGTACGCCTATCAACTTATTGATGAGTTATGGACTAATGGAAATACTGTAGCAGAAAACTACCACCACTGCACCTCTATTGGAGCTATGAATTTGGCTCACGGACAAACAGGAAGCTTCATTGCGCAAAACATTGATGTACCTGCATTTTATCACACCTTTAAAGTATTGCTTCACCTTACAGATAAAGCTGGGAAGCATGAACAATACATTTCTACGTTTCCAGGTTACATTGGAGCAAACGGACTAAACAAGCATGTAGGAATCAACGTAAACTCATTACTAGACATTCAAAACAGCTTAGACGGGCTTCCTGTATGCTGTGTAGTAAGAGGCACCTTGCAACATCATTCTTTTAACGATGCCGTTACATTCATTCACTCTATTCAACACGCTTCAGGGCAGAATTATATTATTGGTTCAACTGACTCCATTCTATCCCTAGAGTGTTCAGCTACACAAATCACTCCTTTCTGGCCAACCAATTCCAAACATATTACCTACCATGCCAACAACTCACTAGCAAATGATTCGCATAGAAAACTATACACCAACTATTTAGTCAATCATTTACAACTAACTCACGAAGAATACGTAGCGCAAGAAAAACGCTTGCAATCAATGGAACAACGCTTCTCAGATTCAACCGTTGTAACAATCTCTAAAATCAAAGAAGCATTGCAATCAAAAGACAACTACATAGATCCTGTTTGTAATGCCAATACATGGGTATCTACCATTATGGAGTTCAAAAACGACAGTGCGGTTATTCATTTTAGTCCAGGTAGTCCAGATGAAGTAGACTATATTCAATTTGTTTTAAAGTAGACTTGCTCAATTCCTTTTCGGTTATATTTGGAGCACGCAAAAGCACGGGGTGCCCAATGGCTGAGATCATACCCGAAACCTGATTTGGATAATGCCAACGAAGGGATGCTTACTCGAGAACAATTCCTCTTGTAATTATTGGATGGTTGTTCCTGTGTTTTTGTTTGAATGCAATAACTATGGAACTAGAAAAACAAGGTGGAATTCTAATACCCCAGCAGCAACGCAATTGGCAAGGCAGAGAAGAATGGTTTTTTAACCGAGATCATACTGATACTTATGAGCAATGGTACGAGGGCCGTTACAAAAGAGCTGAGATATGGCAGAAGAAAGTAATGGAGCAACTTGTTACCAAAGACAAACGTGTAAAAACCTTATTGGAATTTGGATGCGGAACTACCCGTTTTACCAGATGGTGGAAAGACATTGGCATTGAAGCTACAGGCGGAGATATTTCGCCCTTAATGCTCTCGCAAGCCATTCATCTTTTTGATGGTGATTTAGTAATGGCAGATTCGCATCATATGCCCTTTAAAAATCACACGTTTGATTCATTAGCTTTCATAACAACTTTTGAATATTACAAAGATCCAGTTGCTGTAATTAGAGAGTCTGCACGAGTTGCCAAATATGGCATTGCTATGGGTATGATGAACAGAAACTCTCCAAAGGTTGTCCGCAGAAGAGTACAAGAAGCTTTCGGAAAAAATCCGTTTTATGTTACAGCTACTTTCTACACCCCTGCTATGCTAACAAAGATTATTGAAGAGGCTTTATACGATAGAGACTACACTATAGAATGGAGTTGTACTGGTTTACCAAAATGGTTCCCAGTGCAGCAATGGAATGTTCCTGTTGGTGATTTCTTTGGATTGTACGTTCAACTTAACGATGTAGACTGATGAGTAAATCAATCGGTAAAATCGATCAAGATCTCGTATCACAGTTTATTCAAGAACACCAAGGTTTTAACCGATCAGAAGTGTTACAGGGTCCAAGTTTTGGTGTAGATGTATCGTTGGTTTCGTTACCAGACAACCTAATGATGGCTTCTACTAGTGACCCCCTATCGCTCATACCATCATTGGGTTTACAAGAATCTGCGTGGCTTTCTGTTCAATTAATGGCAAACGACATGGCTACAACGGGGTTTGCACCCCAATACGCTCAGTTTGTATTAAACCTTCCTGCAACGCTTTCTAAAAGCGATTTTCAAACATATTGGCAGCACATAGATCACTATTGCAAACGTATAGGCATAGCTATTACTGGTGGACACACTGGTTTTATCCCTGGTCAAGAATCTACTATTGCAGGTGGCGGAACCTTTACCTCAATTGTACCAAGTGATAGGGTATTAACATCTGTCAATGCACAGGAAGGTGATGCCATTCTTATGACTAAATCATGTGCTATCTCTTCTGCAGCAATTCTAGCTATGAGCTTTCCAGATACCGTTCAGAATAAAACTGGTAAAGAAATTCAGCAGAAAGCAGCTGAGCAATTTTTTGCAACCTCATCATTAGAAGATGCCCTGGCAGCAGTTGATAATCATGAAAACCATGGTGTAACCGCAATGCACGATGTTACGGAAGGTGGAGTGCTTGGAGCAGTTTATGAGATGATGAGTGCCTCTGGAAAAGGAGCTATTATTCTCAATGAGAATATTCCAATCAGTGAAGTACAACAAGCTGTATGCAAGGTGTTTAATTTAGATATGAGGTACTGCATAGGAGCTGGTTCAATGATTATTACTTGTAGCCCGCATGTTACAGAAAGTGTAATTGAACGACTTGCCAATCAAAACATTGATTGTACAGAAATTGGCCTCGTAAAACATTCATCAACAGGAATTCAGTTGATTGAAAATGAGATAAAAAAGCCTCTCCCCTACTTTGAAGAAGATCCTTATTGGGCCGCATTTTTTAACGCAATACAAAACGGATGGAACTAAGAGATGGTGTTTATCTGGTGATCGATCCTTCTTTGGATTTCCCCACTCTTCTTACCAAGTTAACGTCTGCTTTAGAAGGTGGGTTAGCAGCTGTACAAATTTGGGATCACCTTCCAGAAGGAAAGGAAGATCAAATCATTTCTTCTGTTGTAAGACTGTGTGCTTCATACCATGTTCCTGTTATCATGAATAATAAATGGAGTTTTGTGGTAAAGCATAACCTAGCTGGAGTACACTTTGATGAAATCCCTGTTGACATAGCTTCTATTCGCACTGAACTACCAAACTCAACGCTATACGGTTTAACAACCAACAATGATATAGAGTGTATTCAATGGGCGGAACAACATCGTTTTCAATACATCTCGTTTTGTTCCATGTTTCCATCTTCTACTGCTAATAGCTGCGATTTAGTTAAACCCGAATCTATACACCTTGCAAAACAACATTTCGCTGGAAAGATCTTTGTTTCTGGAGGAATTACACATCAAACTATTTCAAGACTTACCTCTCTTCCACTTAATGGAGTAGCCGTTGTATCGGGCATTATGTCTAGCGATGATCCAAAAACTGCTGTTCTCACCTATCACGAACAATACAAGAAATTATGAGACCAGAAACTATAGCAAAACTTTGCTGCCCATTTGATAAAGCAGACTTAGAACTTACCACAACAGGAAAAGATTTAGAAGGAAACGTATTAGAAGGCTTTTTTGAATGCACTGAATGCAAACGCATTTATCCAATTATGAAAGGCGTTCCAATTATGAATCCTGACGAGTATAGAGAGTTCCATTTAGAACAACCAATGTTAGAGGCATATGGAGCTCATGTAAACAAACAAATTGGTGCTAATTTCAAATTTGAAGATACTTCCTCTCATCAAATTGAAAAGTAGAACCAACAGAAATATCCATTTTTAGCTGAACTATTTCTATGTAACATTGCGGCCAATTTCAATAACTGTATGATGAAGAATTCGCTAATTGCCCTAGTTATTGCACTGGCTGGTCTATGGTCAAGTGCAAGTGGTCAAATCTCTTTAGGTCCTAAAGCCATGTTAAACCTTGCAGATGTTGGAAATAGCTCAGGTTTTGGCAGACCTAGATTGGGCGGAGCATTTGGAGTAAGTGCAGAGTATCAGTTATCTGAAAAGATTGGAATTGGAGCTGATATCTTATACTCTATGCAAGGTTATACTTCGCAAAGTACATTCTGGCAAACGGATACACTTACTGGAGAATCTACACCTATTTCATCTGATGTAACCTATAAGTTCGATTACTTAAATCTCCCAATCTATGTAAAGCTTTATCCTCTGAAAAGTCACAGGTTTTATGCTGCTATCGGTATTCAACCAGGTTTAGCTGTAACAAGAAAACGTGTTCCAGAAGATGGAAAAGAAACCGATTTAAGTGATTATATAGAATCTTTTGATCTGTCTGCTCCTATTAGTATTGGCTACAGATCTAACATGGGATTAGGGTTTGACTTTAGATACAACGTTGGGATTACCAATGTTTCAAAAATCGAAGACGAATTGAGCAATTATGTCTTTCAGTTTGGTGCAACCTATTTTTTTGAGTTATAGATACTCTCTAGGTATTCGATTTTCGCCACAGTTAGATAGTTTTCTATATAGATTTGACATATGGGATTAAATCAAATAACGCTATCAACAACTGCTATTACAAATCAAAAAGCAAAAGAATCAGTAGATCGATTAAATCAGCTAATTGAAGAGTTGCAATCTCATAAATTACCTGACGATTTAGTATCTAAACTCAACTTAGAAGTTGAACGTGTCAACAACCTATCGCCAACTAGTAAATCGCTCCGAAAAGAAGTACAGAAGGCAATTCACTTATTCTCAAAATCCATCATCAAAGAAGCTAAACTAATTCCTAAAGGATATCATCAAATGTTATGGACAGGAATAGGTATGTCTGCATTTGGAGTACCAATTGGTATAGGTATTGGAACCGCTTTAGGTAACATGGCATTTCTTGGAATTGGATTAGCCTTTGGTTTACCAATAGGAATGGCTTTGGGAGCTGCCATGGATCAAAAGGCTAAGAAAGAAGGAAGGCAGTTAAACTGGAAGTAAACGGTTTTAGATATGTTCAAAATCCTTCAACCCGTTCAACTCTATATTGGCATTTATAAAAATAGATTTGAGGTATTGGATCTTTCTTCAAACGAAAGGTTCATAAGCTCAAATCACTTCAATTTTTCATCTAATAGGCTTGCAATAGCAGATTTCCTACAGGCAGAAAAAGCGTTAAGATCCGCAGTTTCACCGCTTATAAAACAGCATAAGAAAATTGGTTTCATAAGTCCTACCCTTACTCTAGTATTTCAGCAATTTGATTTAGTGGAAGGTGGACTTTCTGATGTTGAAAAAAGAGCATTGAGAGATCTTGGTGAACACCTTGGTGGAAGGTATATATACATCACTGACTCAACCAGACCACTAACACCCACTGAGTCTTTATGCATTTTAGCAGGAAAATGAATGCTACACTAATTTCAAACCTCAAAAACCTCTCTCAAAGAGAGAGGTATGTTTACCCTTTACCCAATGGGAACGAACTTCAAGTAATTCGATTAAGTGAGAACCTCTTTCAATTCAGAATCGAAGACAACTACAGGAGTTACATAGCTCCACTCATCTTAGGTTACATGACGTCTAATGAGAATTTGTATTTCATTCCATTTTTCTATTGGAAACCCATTTTAAGATGGGGATTAGGCGGTTCTATTCTCTTCTATATCTTCCAATTGATATTTCTTCGTAATAATTTAAAAGATGCCGATCCTTTCATATTTTCCATCACTCCACTGATGTTTACGATTGCCATTCAGCTCTTTTTAATGCTTATTTTTTTCATAAGAATTACAAGAAGTCTGTATGTATCAGAACTGAATAAGTGATGCTAATCACAGAGGAATTCCCTCCTATATTTGAATGGCATTAATACATCTCCCATGTGGTTCAAAAATTTAGTAGGATTTGACGAATGTTCATTTGAAGAAGTCCAAAATAATCTCGTTGTTGAAGGAAATACTTTCATTTCAAGAGTCAATGGAAAATCATTTCAATTCGGTTCCCTAACAATACCTACCTTATCTGAACTAAGGCATCAAACTAAGTACTACCCTAAAACTGGCAGGCTCAAGGTTCAAGAGGTTGTCGGAGACGTTCAAACACTGCATAAAGATCCTGAGAACAAGAATGCTTTGTTTCAAGCTGCTTCCCAGTTTAACTTACTTGAAATGGTCAATCCAAACATTACTCCAGAACATGGCATTGATCGATATGAACACGATAATACTCAAGGACCGGCATGTGCTATTGCCTGCGGAGCAGGAACCATTTACAGAAACTACTTTGTTCCAATAGCCAGACAAATGGGACAGTCAAAGAATAATCAAATTGATTGTCTTGGTCTAATTGCTAATGCATTAGAAAACGATAAACACCGAATCTGGTTTATGCGAAATGGGTATGCTTTGCTAAATGAAGAAAGCTTAGTATACCTGAACCCCTTTCTAACTAATCTTGATACCGGTCAACGTGAAAAATTGAAAGGGAAGTTGAAAATCGGAATTCAATGGGATACCGAAGTCACCATTGCTACTACAAAACACCTCGTATCACAGGCATATTGCTCAGCATTACCTCTCAGTTATTCTGAGATGGCAACATATTACTGGGAATCGTTTGCTAAACTTATTCTAGAAGCCACCTATGAAGCTACTTTACATGCTGCACTCGTCAATTTGAAAAAAACAGGCTGTAATAAAGTATTTTTAACACTGGTTGGTGGAGGAGTATTCGGCAACGAAACATCTTGGATATTTGATGCCATTGAACTTGCTTTACAACAATTCAAACTCTTCCCTTTAGATATATACATTGTGAGTTATGGGAAATCAAATTTAGACGTACAAATGATGATCGAAAACCTTAACCGAAACAAAGAGTGAAACACCTGTTAATCTGCATAGTCATATTATGCGCATAACCTAGCCTACAGACAATCAATTATCTCTTCCTACACTGAAAAGAATGATACATATCAAGACAATTACGCCCTAGTCTTGCATCACGAAAGATAAATCTTCAAGAAATTAACGAAACATCTATGATTAATCATCACTCTCCTCTAGTAATCATCACTTTACTTATCTCTGTGACCCTTATCATCAGCTGCTCAAATTCTCAACCGCAAGAAAACACATCCTCTACTCTTATAAAATTTAAAGATTCAACATTCAATATACCTGATGGATTTACCCTTACAGAAACCATCGAAGGAGACTTAAATGGAGATGATTTAAAAGACATCGTTCTTATAATTAAAGACACTAAGAAAAGTGACTTCGCTGAGAATAACTTTGGAGAGACTGTTGATAGAAATAGACGAGGTATCATGATTTTCTATGCTCTCGAAAGCGGGTATCAAGTTGCTCTCGAAAATAGCCTATGCTTTGCCTCTGAAAATGAAGATGGAGGAGTATACACGCCACCAGAACTTTACATTGAAATTAATAGTAATAAACTTTACCTAAACTATTCTCATGGGAGATATGGCTCTTGGAAATACACATTCCGAAAAAAAGGGCAAGATTTCGAAATGATTGGTTTTGATAGGCTAGAAACGAGCGGACCAATTATCCAAAAAGAAACTAGTATTAACTTACTTACCAAAAAGAAATTGGTACGCGAAAACGTTAACCAAAATACTTCAGAATCAGGAGAAGAAATATTTGAGGAGACTTGGTCTACGATTTCAACCGGTAACTTAATTAAGTTATCAGAAATCAAAGATTTTGAAGAGCTCGATATAATGGCTAATTATTAATTTATTTCGCTCAAATATTGTATCAAACAATAACTCCATTTCTTGAATCGTTATGTAAAAAGTTTCTACTTCTAACACATGCAATTCAAATCACTGATAACAACGCTCTCTCTAGTCCTGCTTGGTATACATCTACTTGGTCAGGTTTCTACTCAAAAAATCAATGAAGCTCGCAACTTTGCCATTGAACACGGATTAGACACAGATCTATTTGTATTTATTGACATGTCTGTACATTCTGGTAAAAATCGATTCTTTGTATACAATCAGCAGAAGAAAACCATTACACATAATGGATTATGCTCACATGGTTGTTGTAACTCCCCTTGGGGAGAAGATCTTTCTAAAACCTCGCCTACGTTTAGCAACGAGCACGAAAGTCATTGTTCTTCACTTGGTAAATATAAAATCGGGAAACGAGGAAATAGTAATTGGGGAATTCATGTAAACTATAAACTTCATGGCTTAGAAAGCTCCAATAGCAATGCATATGATCGGCTAATTGTTCTCCATTCTTGGAACGATGTGCCTAATTCAGAAACCTATCCAGATGGTACTCCAGAAGGTTGGGGATGCCCTGCCATCTCAAACGATCTTATGAAACAAGTTGATTCTCTTCTTACACTACAATCAAAACCAGTTTTATTGTGGATCTATCAGTAGTAGTTATCAGGTCAAATTGTATCTTGGAATCAAACACAAATAATCACATATACTTATGAAAAAAGTTAGAATCTTATCACTAGATGGTGGCGGAATCCGCGGAATTTTACCAGGAATTGTTCTCACACGATTAGAGCAAAAACTCCAAGAACGAACAAAAAATAAAGATCTACGTCTCTCAGATATGTTCGATTTTTTTGCGGGCACAAGTACTGGTGGAATTTTGACACTGGCCTATCTGGTACCCAACGAAAAGAAAAGACCAAAACTCACATCACAACAAGCAGTAAATCTCTATTTAGATAGAGGCGATGATATTTTTGATGCCAATATGTGGGATAAATTGCGTGCGCTAAGTGATGAGAAATACGATGCCGCAGAATTAGAAGATGCTTTAGCCGATAATTTTGGTGAAGCCACTCTTTCAGATTTACTGAAACCATGCATTATTTCATCCTACGATATTCGCAATGGTAAGCCGCACTTTTTTAAGCAACATAAATCAGATAATGAGATCTTTAATTTCAAAGTAAAAGATGTAGCCAGAGCAACTTCTGCTGCACCTACGTATTTTGAAGTAGCTAGAGTTAAGAACGATTTAGGGACTCCATTTCCATTAATAGATGGAGGTGTATTTGTTAATAACCCAGCATTAGCTGCTTACTCAGAAGTTAGAAGTATGACTTTTGATGGTGTTACCCCGAATCCTTCTGCCAAGAATATGTTCATTGTTTCTATTGGTACGGGCAGTGAAAGCAAAAAATACGAATACAAAAAGGCTAAGAACTGGGGAATGGTAGAGTGGATAAAACCCATCATAGATATTATGATGTCTGGAAACTCTAAAACCGTGCATTACCATTTAAAACAAATTTTCGGCTCTTTAGAAAAAAAGCAAGACAGAGCTGATTACCACCGATTAGAACCTCAGGTATTAACAGCTGACCCAGAAATGGATAATGCTTCTATTGAAAACATGACTAGGCTAAAAGAAGATGCATTGAGTTATGTATCTCAATCTGAAGTTGATAAAGAGCTTGATGAAATAGTTGAGAAGTTGGTGAAATATGGAAAAGAAACTACCCACTAATTAGATGAGTTATCTTTTCTATTTTATTAATTGAAAACCTCTTCTTTAACTTGCCAACACCTTACGTTTTCTTGGATTCGAGTAAATCGCTAGATGAATTATGCACTCATTGATTCAACAAACAGTTTAATCACTGCGAAAATAATATAAGTGGGATGAACGTCTCGGTCGATCTCCATTTTGGGAGATTAATTGGACGGTATGAGCTGTTAATTATAACAAGTAAATGACCGAAAAAGTACAGCTTAACAAGCTATTCTCATTTTAGTACTTATTCTTTAAAAGTAGTTACAGTCAAATACTGGTGGTGCAACTCCGCTAGGCCTCTTTCATCCATGCAAATTTCACCATTACTGTAAAAACCACTAACTATCGGTGTATTTCCAAGTGCTTGCTTTACAATGGCTATTTCTTCTTCAATCTGTTTCCCAAACAATAACTTTCTCCCAATGCAGCTTACTACAAGTGCAAATTCGGGTGTTGAAATATGGTTTTTAAGCGACTCTTCAGCCGCCTGCTCTACTCCTTTTATGATGTTATCAAACTTAGCCCTCATAAACTGAATCTTTGCTCCTTTTGGAACTGGTTGCCCAGTAGCTATAGTTCCCTCCAAATCATCAATATTCATAACAGTTCTAACCAAAGGATTTGGGAAATCAGGTAACTTCACAGCTAACGGATACATCAATGCCTTTCCTGGTAACCCATCTGCATCTTCTCCTAAAAATTCTCGATACAGACTCAATACACTTTGATTATCTAGTTGAACAATTTCTCTCCCATTTACCTCAGTAACCTCCATTTCTTCGCCAAACTCATTCCACCCACCATGTTTTCCAAATCCAACAGAAAGGTTTTCACCATACATACCTATAGCTACTACCATTCCACGTTCAATTTGTTGGTTTAACCCTATCAATGTTCTAGAAAAATTAGCGCCATCCCCAGCAAATCCGCCACCAACAGTTACTGCTTCTGAAAGAGCTCCATAAATGCCATCAATCAACTCAGATCCATTTACTAGCCAACCATCACTAAATAGCAATACGTGTTTCAAATCTGGTTCCATTAGATCAGTTCCCAACTGATGTCCCATTTCTTTACTATCGCTAAAATCAGCTAGCTGTTTAGATTCTATCCTAACTATTGTTTTCTCTAACTGAACAGCAATTCCACTTACCTCATCTTCTTTCAAAGCAGATTGATAAATCATTCCTGAAGAAGAACAACTTACTACAGGCACGTTTTTGTATCTATCTTGAATAGTGTCAATCCATGCAGACGACTCTAACATTGTTCTACTGGCAAATACTAGTACAAAAGATGCCTTGCTAAGATCTGTGATAGATTGACTGGAATAGCTAATTTCACCAACTGAAACGGTAAACTGATCAATTTTCATAAGCTAGTTTTCTTTGAAAGAATCAGACATTGATAGTTGATACGAACTTAAAATCTTTATCGGTTGATTAACCAAAAATCTATAGCGGTACTTCCTTTTCATAATACCAGTAATGATGAGGAAAATCAGTATTTCGCTGATGGTATTTCAGAAGAAATCATTTCGGCATTAAGTAAGATCAAAGGCTTAAAGGTTACTGCACGCACATCTTCTTTCAGCTATCGTAACTCAGATTTAGATGTTCGTCATATTGGTAACGAATTGGGAGTATCAACAGTATTAGAAGGCAGCGTTAGAAAATCAAAGACACGTGTGCGCATTGCAACACAACTTATTAGAACAGATACAGGTTTTCAGATTTGGTCAGAACGCTTTGATCGTGAACTAACCGATATTTTCGACTTACAAGATGAAGTCAGCTTATTAATTGCCGACAGAATACGAGAAAATTTTGGGCACTTAGATATTGATGACCAATTAATTACCACTAGAACAGAGACTTCTCACGCTTACAACTCGTATTTAAAAGGACGGTATTATCAACTACAATGGACAGAAAAAAGCATTGAACAAGCGCAACAAGCATACAAAGAGAGTATTACAGCTGACCCAAGCTACCCCATGCCCTATCTTGGTCTCAGCCAATGTTTTACTCACTTAGCTGCTTTTCATACCTACGATAGGATTCAGAGCTTATACATGGCCTATCACTTTATAGAACAATTAGGAGACAAACATGAACATTTGGCTGAGTACCACTATACCAAGGGTATTTATCACCAATTAGGAAATTGGGAGTTCGAAAAAGCCCATACCCATTTAGCCAAAGCGCTATCTATCAACCCCAACTATAGCGAAGCCCTTGAAGCCCAAGCAGATCTATACATTGCAGTTGGCGAATTTACATCAGCTGAAAAAGCCATCAATAAAGCCATAGAGCTTAATCCAAATGCACTGAATCATCATTTTATCCATGCGCTTTTCTTCTATTACCAAGAGCATTTTGCAGAAGCTATTATTCAACTAGAGAAGGTATTGTTACTTGACTCTCATTGGCAAATGGCCTTACAATTAAAAGCTTTGTGTGAGCTTCAACTGAACCACCGAAATGATTACCAAAGCACCATTTCGCTTTTAAGTAAAGATGCAAAAACAGGGTTTGAAATTTTGTTTCAGTCATTCAACAAGCAGGCTGTTTCACTAGATCATATGGTTGATTCTTCTTTTTATTTCCCTTTAAGGGCAGCCATTTTAGTTAACCAGCAAAAAAATGAAGATGCTTTAAGCCATATCAGAGAAGCTATTTCAACAAGATCTGGACAATACATTGGTTTTGCAAATGATCCGTTACTTGCTAGTTTACAAACCAATCCGCAATTTGTAGAATATGCAAATCACTTTAAAGGGAGTAAATCCACTTATTCAGTTTCAGATCCCTCTCAAAAAGAAGGTGAGATTTTAAGCGCTCAAGAAATCCAACACTTTGCGCAACTACTACAAACTACTATGGCCGAAGACAAGGTGTACTTAAATGCACAACTATCTTTACGAGAAGTAGCAGAATCGCTCAATATCCATCCCAATAAACTTTCTTGGTTAATTAATCAAAAAATAGGAAAAGGCTTTAACGATTACATCAACCAATACCGCTTAAAAGAGTTTCAAAAACTGGCGTTAGCTCCAGAAAACAAACACATTACCTTATTAGGCTTAGCATTTGAAAGTGGATTCAACTCTAAGTCTGTTTTCAACGAATACTTCAAGAAATCTACTGGAACCACTCCTAAAAAATGGCTTAAAGCAGCTCAATAAACCATTCTACTTTGCTCGTTCTAAAATATGTTCGGATTTGCAAATCAGGACGATGCCCCTTTTAGTGTTCCAGAGTTTTGTGTTGTAAATGATCAAATCATACAATCATGAAACAAGTAGTCGTTGCTGGGGCAACAGGATATTTAGGACAGCACCTTATTCGAACCCTTCAAGCTCAAAACATTCCTTTCAAAGCTATTGCAAGAAACCCCAAAAAATTATCTGCTTTAGGGTTAAAACCAGATCAGATTATAGAAGCAGAAGTAACCAAACCAGAAACATTAAAAGGTATTTTCAAGTCCTCAGATCACGTTATTTCTACTGTTGGAATTACGAGACAAAAAGATGGATTAACCTACAAAGATGTTGACTATCAAGCCAACAAAAACTTATTAGATGAGGCCAAATCAGCAAATGTTGCACAATTTGTATACGTTTCTGTAATTAATGGAAACAGTATGCGTCAGCTAAAAATAATGGAAGCCAAAGAGCAATTTGTTGATGAATTAGCTACTTCCAACTTAAATTACACCATCGTGCGACCAAATGGCTTTTTCTCAGATTTATCTGACTTTTTAGAGATGGCCAAGAAGGGCAAAGTATACCTTTTTGGGAATGGCGAATTCAAACTAAATCCAATTGATGGAAGTGATCTTGCTCAAGCCATTATTGACAATTTAGAAGCAAATCCAACCGAACTAATTATTGGCGGACCAGACATTCTAACCCAAAACGAAATTGCTGAACTTGCATTAAAGGCACTCCACAAACCTGTCAATATTGTTCATATCCCTGATTGGATTAGAAAACTGATCATCTCTTTATTAAGGATAGTTACTTCTTCTACATTTTACGGCCCATACGAGTTTTTCTTAACCATGATGGCTCAAGACAACATAGCTCCGAGATATGGCATAAACCGTGTTGAAACACATTTTAATCGCATAGCAGATGATATTCAACTTTAAAACGACAACTCTCATTCTTTAGGAAGGTGATTTAGTAGAATCCACTTATTTTAGTCTAATAGATAGATTCCAACCTAATGAAATACGTATTAACGGGAGATCAAACTGAACGACTGAATTTTAGATTGTTAGAAGAACGTGATTTTGAGGATTGGAAACCTCTATTTGAGTCTACCGATACTGCACGTTTTCTTGGATTAGATTCGAGTAAATCGGTAGATGAGTTATGCACTCATTGGTTTAAGAAACAGTTTAATCGCTACGAGAATGATTTGGGTGGAATGAACGTTTTAATAGATCTTTCTTCTGACAGATTAATTGGACAGTGTGGACTTCTAGTGCAGCAAATAGAAGGCAGAGAAAGGTTAGAAGTTGGCTATTCCATTTTACCTGAATTTTGGAATAAAGGCTATGCAAAAGAGGCTGCTATGCACTGTAGAAACCAAGCTTTTGAATTGGGTTTTACAGAGTCACTTATTTCGATGATTCATGCTGAGAACATTGCCAGTGAACGAGTAGCTAAACACAATCAAATGGAGTTAGAAGAACACTTACCTTCTTATGAAGGAATCCCCGTGAACATCTTCTCTATTTCGAAAGATCGATGGAAGAGTTTAGAAAACGAAGTATTGTAAAGCAAAGAGAGATGCTATTCTTATCACCATCACATTACTGTACTATTTATGCCGTCTATTCCAATTGATTCAAGAACAGACTCAACTAACAATCTATTCATTTTCATTATTTTAGAAGCTGCATACTTCACAATCAACAATTCTGTTTATACCAATGTTGTAGGTAATTGTAAATAAGATGGAAACAGAACCTGAAAAAATATGGAATAGTTTAGAAGTTGTTAAACTTATTGCTTCAATTCTAACACCTATAATAGTTGGAATTGTAGGTTACCAATTAGCAAAAATTGGAAAAGACTTAGAAAAGAAACAATGGACAAGCAGAAAAGTGATTGAGAAACGACTTGACTTTTATGACAAGGTTGTTCCCGAATTAAATGACCTTTTTTGTTATTACAATCGAGTTGGTAACTGGAAAGAATTAACACCACCAGAATTGATTGAAAAAAAAAGAAAATTAGACAAAGAATTTCATATTTATTCTCATATTTTCAAAGAAAACATCTTAGTCAAACATCAATATGAATCATTTATTCATAATTGTTTTAAAACCTACACTGGTTGGGGAAATGATGCTAAATTGAAAATGAGTATTGCTAAAAGAGCTGATTTACCAAATTGGAAGAAAGAATGGAATGACCTTTTTGTTACTAGTGAACGAGTTGATAAGGAAGTTTTCAATAAATCTTACAATCAACTAATTTATGTAATTAGAAAAGAGTTAGAAATAGATTAACTACCTACAATAATGGCTATAAACAATTGCTTTTACAGGCTTATCCTGAAAATTCCTGCGGAATTCTCAGTTTGTCGTGTACTTGCAAAAGTTCGTGCCAACGCACGCAACTGTTCATAACTGGGAACGTAATTACCTATGAAACCACACTTTATTTTTACTGCTGACGATTTTGGCCCAATTGATTTTATTAATAATGGCATCATTCAATGCGTACAAGCTGGTGCCATTAACTCTGTACAAGTTCTTGTAAACTTTGATGGAGCTAAACTTATAAGCGAGCTACAACGACTTTGTGATGCATTACAACCCAATCAAGAATTAGAAGTTGGAATACATTATACGCTCATGTCTGGTAGCCCACTCTATCCTTCTACCAATGAGCAAGAGTTAAGAGCTGCTTGGAGTAATCTCATTACAAAAAAGAAAATCAATGGAGAGTCACGATTGATATTCAGAGCCTTCAATAAGTTTTACTGGAAGATTTTCAATTACCAGCGAAGTAGAGAGTACTATGGAAACACCATTTTCCAAGAGCTCAAACTACAACGCACGCGTTTAGAAGAAGCAATACAAACCGTAAACGGTAAAGCTTCGAACGGTAAAAAGTTAAAGCTCACAAGTGCTTCTAACCACTTTAACCTGTTTACGGTTAACACCACTCTTTTAGATGCTTATTTAAAAGCTTCCGAAGGACTTACTATACGGTCTCCAAGAATGATCCCAGCAAAAAATGGTAAGCTGTTAGTAGGTGTTTACTTACCCTTGTCAAATCCTAACGATAACAAGCAGCTAAACAAAAAAGCAAGAAAGCTAGAGAAGCACTATGGCAACTACATGTTTTACGGGAACAAGAATTTGAGTGTTAAAAGCCCGGCTTATTTAGACTCTCGTTTTTTCTTTTCTACTGGTAAATTATTGAAGAAAACGCTGGGAGGAATTAAAGGAAGGAAAAGAAAGTTCAACAACATGCTTAAAGCAGCTTCTCATTTCAATCCCTCACAAATCAATCAACAGCAAGCTATTGTAGAAGTGGTATTTCACTTAGGCACTAGATCTAGCGGAGATAGCTCCTCGTTTAGCTCTATGACAAAACACTATCCTGGTATCACGTATAAGTATTTTGATAATCGTGAAGTCGAATTTAAATCCTTATTATCTATAGTCAAGGATGATGAATACACTAATTTGTTTCAAAATCAATTAGTCTCTTGGACTACATGTAAAGAACCAGTAGTGTTTAAAAAAGTTAACGTAAAGTAAACATCATTACAGCTCAGTTTTCCGATGCCATTAAATAGTATTGTCATCATATATTTCAATTTACCTACTAATGAAACTACGAATTACCTTACTCATCCATTTATTTCTTTTATCCACTTTCACGGTACTCTCACAAGTAAAAGTTGGACTCACTATCGGTGGTAATGTTGCCACAAATTACTTCGACATTGATAGTGATTTCGGTGACGAGCCGCCAACACTCTATAAATTAGGGCTACGCGCAGGAGTTCTCGTGGAAATCCCTCTTATTCCTGAAAAATTAAGTCTTCAACCCAGTCTTTTATACAGTGGTAAAGGGTTTACCTATGACATGAAAAAGGAGTTAGAAGACCAATTGAGACCATCTGGGGTAAACTTAGACAGTTATAGCGGTTATGCTCGAGTAAAATATAACTATGTAGAGGTACCCCTAAATCTAGTATACACGTTAAAAGGTTTCCAATTCTTAGCAGGCCCATATATGGCTTATGGTATTGGAGGAAGTTTCAAACACGACTTTTCTTTTATTGTAAATGGTCAAAAAACCGACAGTGAAGATATTTACCCATCTGATGAATTGGATATAAAACCTGTTTACAAAGAAGTTGATCAAGAACTGTATGATGAACTGACAAAAGACGAAGATCTGTTAGACTATTTCAGAGGCTTTGATTATGGACTAAACTTTGGTTTAGGGTATCGGATTCATCGTGTTCAACTCAACGTTGGCTACTCTCTTGGTTTAGGAAATATGACAGCTAGATACGATGTACCCTCTGCTGGTTTAGGAAGTGAAGTCGATGATAAGATTATCCAAAGAAACAGAGCTTTTACTTTTTCTATTGCTCTCTTTATAGATCAGGATTAATCAATCCGATTTTAGCAAGACTCTTTAACATTTCTTGAATTTCATCTTAGCAATAGATTCTTAACTTCATCAAAACAAAGTCTGCTCGTCATGAAATTCTTGGTTTATCAGATACCACTCTTTAGCATACTGATTTTATCTGCGTGTAACGAAAGTATTGATCGAACCGAGAATAAAAGCAGCACAAATCATCCAAGCAAAATAGCAGAAGTCAAAAATCCTTCTTATCGAGACATCCTATACTCAACAAGTCAGCAACAAGCCGATTCTTTGATTTCTTTCTACCTCAAAGCAATCGAATCCTCTGGTAAGGAAAAGAAGCCGTACGACTCTCTTTTCTTTTGTTCTTTCCCGAACTCATACG
>DIYR01000022.1 GCA_002429085.1 Flavobacteriales bacterium UBA6049 | reverse complement strand
CTTTGGAGTATTCCATTATCATGGATAACTCTTACAATAAGCCCTCTAAAGGTGGTCAGCAAACCATGAGAGTACCAACCACCCATCGTAGCGCTATGAAAAACCCTTCTGTAGCTATGCCTGTAGAAGTTGGTGGGCAACGTGGTATTAAGAACCCATTCATTATTCCTGGATTAAAGAAAGTTGCAGTAGACTCCCAATTAAATCCAAACTACAGTTTTGAAAACTATGTAGAAGGTGAATGTAACCGTTTAGCAAGATCTGCTGGTTTTGCCGTGGCAAGTAAACCTGGTGGCACTGCCTTTAACCCATTATTGATTTATGGTGGAGTTGGTTTGGGGAAAACCCATTTGGCACATGCCATTGGTATTGAAATCAAGAATAATCATCCGAACAAAACAGTATTGTATGTAAGCTCTGAGAAGTTTACGCAACAGTTTATTGAATCGGTAAGAAATAACTCGCAAAACGACTTTATACACTTCTATCAAATGATTGACGTATTGATCATTGATGATGTACAGTTCTTTGCGGGCAAAGAGAAAACGCAAGATGTATTCTTCCACATCTTTAATCACTTACACCAAACAGGAAAGCAATTGGTATTAACCAGTGATAAGCCACCTGTTGAAATGCAAGGAATTGAGCAGAGGTTACTATCTCGCTTCAAATGGGGATTAAGTGCAGACTTACAAGTTCCTTCATTAGAAACTCGTATTGCTATTCTTCAGAAGAAGATGTACATCGAAGGGATTGAGCTTCCTAAAGATGTAGTTGAATACTTGGCTTACAGTATCACAACGAACATTCGTGAATTAGAAGGTGCTTTAATATCTGTAATCGCTCAATCATCATTGAACAAGAAAGCCATTACATTGGATCTTGCGAAGCAGATGATAGACAAGTTCGTGAAAAACACTGCACGAGAAGTTTCTATAGATTACATCCAAAAAGTGGTGTGTGATTATTTCAACTTACCAATTGAATTGTTGAAATCTAAAACTAGAAAACGTGAGGTGGTTCAGGCTCGTCAGATTGCAATGTACTTTGCAAAACAAATGACTAAAGCAAGTTTAGCGAGCATTGGTGCCCACTGCGGAGGTAAAGATCACGCAACAGTTTTACATGCTTGCAAAACTGTAAATAACTTGATGGAAACTGATAAGAGATTCAAAGGTTACATCAGTGATTTAGAAAAGAAAATTGCGATTCAATAAGAATTGCAACTATTCTAATATAGAAAAGCAGCTATTGCGTACGCAGTAGCTGCTTTTTTTTAGTTTCGTTTGTTCAGAGTCAACCTTATGAATACCTCTAAAATTCTTTTTGTTTGTTTAGGCAATATTTGTCGATCTCCAATGGCGCATGGCTTAGTTAGACACTTAGCCGAAAACCAATTTGTTCGCTTAGATGTTGACTCATGCGGTACAAGTGGCTATCATGCAGGTGAGGCTCCTGATTTGAGAGCTCAAGCCAAAATGAAAGAAAAAGGAATTGATATCTCTGATTTACGTTCTCGTGCTTTTTCACAATCTGATTTCAACGAGTTTGACGAAATCTATGTAATGGATCTCTCTAACTTAAAAGATGTGATGGCTATGGCTCAAACAGAAGAACACAAAAATAAAGTACAGCTATTCTTGAAGTTAGGTACAGAAGAAACTCTAGAAGTTCCAGACCCCTACTACGGCTCTGAAGATGGGTTTGAACTTGTTTACCAATTGCTTCAAAACTCTGCTAAAACATTAATTGCAAATCATAAATGACGTTAGGTAAAGTATACCTTATTCCAAGCATGCTTGGACCATCTTCTCCTAAGTTGAATATTCCTAGTGGTCAACTAGAAATCATCAATCAAGTTGATTTGTTCTTAGTAGAAAAGGCTAAATCTGCTAGGCGTTTTTTACGAAGTATTGGCTTCGACAAATCGTTTGACGACTTGCCATTTGAAGAATTGAATAAACGTACCACAATGGCTGATAAATTAGCTTTTGTGCAAGAAGCTGTTGGTGGTAAAAACATCGGAATTATTTCTGAAGCTGGATGTCCAGGAGTTGCTGACCCTGGTGCTGACATTGTAAAGATTGCACATGAATTCCAATTAGAGGTTGTTCCTTTAATTGGCCCATCTTCTCTCCTACTAGCACTCATGGGAAGTGGACTAAATGGACAATCATTTGCTTTTGTTGGTTATTTACCACGAGAATCAAAAGATCGTATAAAATCACTTCAACAGTTAGAAAGAACAAGTAGGCAATTCAAGCAAACGCAACTTTTTATTGAAACACCTTATAGAAATACGGCCATGTTTCAAGACATATTAAAAACTTGCAGACCAGATACTCTATTACACATTAGTATGAACTTAACCTTGCCTGATGCCTTTCAGCGTACCATGACAATAAGTGAATGGAACACTACCAAAGTTGATTTGAATAAGAAACCTGCTGTATTTGCTATTCTAAGCCTTTAATCGCTGTTAATTCCATATCAAAGTATAAATCTGTATGGGGAGGGATTTTAGCACTTCCTCCTTCACCATATGCCTTGTAATATGGGATGAACGCTGTTACCTTATCTCCAACGCGCATTGTAGAGAGTACTTCTTCCCAACCTGGAATCACTTCATTTGCCCCTAGTTGAATACGGATAGGGGTATTACGATCAAAACTTGAATCGAATAGTTTACCATCAGCAAAGTAACCATGATAAAATACCTCTACACCTTTCCCTGGAAGAGCTCGTTCTCCATTTCCTTCTTCAATCTGATAAATTCTCACTCCACTATTTAATTCAACTGGCTTAATACCTGTAGTATCATAGAACGGAGTTCCTGCTCTTGTACCTAGAATTGTCACATCCATTATTACATCACTCTTTGGAGGATAATCTCTGTAAACATCTGGTCCATAAGCCAATTGCCAAGGAATTTGAGTTTGAAATACCGCTCCTACACGCTGCTGTTCTAACACTTGTTCTAAACCTTCAACTACTTGGCCATGTCCAAGTCTTATACTGATAGGAGACCTTCTTTCGTAAGAGTCTTGAATCTTTCTTCGTTTTGGTAACAACCATTCTTTATAGTGCAGGGTAACGATATCACCTTTTTGAATTTCTTCTCCATTTCCTTCTCGTTCCATTCTAATGAAAATGTCGTTTTCTCCAAACTTTTCGAACCCTTGTGGCATTGTTCGTTTAGCAGACGAACGTTGACCTTTGATAATTTCTACCCCACTTTTTGTTGTAGGTTTATCGTCCTCACAGCTTGCAAAAAAAACTGTTATTGAGGCTAATATCAATAGCTTAAACTTGATCATGTTTAATCGACAATAAATTAACTCTATAGATTACTGTGGTATTTGGAGGAACTGTTCCGTCTGTTGATCCTCTATGACTAAAAGCCATATCGGCTGGGAGCACAAAATAAGCTTCACCGCCTTCTTTTAACTGACGAACTCCTATATTAAACCCAATTAGTACCTGTCCAGACTCTCCTACTCTGTATTCAAATGACTCATCTCTATCAATTGTTGAATCAAATTTCTCTCCACTCACAAAAAAACCTTCATAATGTACACGTACTACATCGCCAGTTGATGGATGTCCACCTTCACCTTCGTTAGTTTCTATATAGAACATATCTCCTATCTCCAGTGATGCCTCAGCAGCTATGGTATCAAAAAAAGCAGCTAATTCAATAACTTCTTCTTTAAATACCTTGGCCATCCCTGGGTATTTTTTCTGTAAAGCGAACCATTCAGGAGCCATTCTATCAATCACTTTTATGTGCATTACAATACGTTGAGAATCTGCAACAAACAAAGACAGCACTTGCTTACATGCATGGTAAGGAAGAATAAATGCCGCACTATCTCCAACCATCAATGAACCTAGCCCTTCACTCCAAAGCGATTGTTGTTCTTGGTTGTAAACAATAGCCGAATCAAATTGGTATGGATAGTTATTTGCTAGTTCTTTACCATTCATATCAAACGCGCGCAAACCAAGTACTAAATGATCTTGATCCTTAATTGGCATTGTTTCATCACCAAGCGCAATAAGACGGTATTCTAATCCGGATTCACTTACTGAAAACCCTGGTAAAGATCCTTTCTCTTTACACCCAACAACCACTGATATTATTAGTAAGAGGTATGCGAGTTTTCTCATTTTAAGTCCATTAGTTCTACTTCGTATACCAACGTTGAGCGTGGAGGAATTGCTTTAAAATCTCCTACCAAACCATGAGCTAAATGGGGTGGCATGATAAATCGTGCTTTATCTCCTACGCGCATCAACAAAATACCTTCATGTAATCCACTTTCTACATCACTTTTTCCCACCTTAAACCATTGTGGACCGTTGTGATCAGTGGTATAAATCAAATCGCCATTTAGTAATTCTACTCGTGTATTAACCAATGCTTCCTGTTCATATTGAGCTGTTGGTAACGTTGGGGCTCCTTTTTGAATAAATTGGTAGCGTAACCCTGTACCTGTTTGCTGCATATCCCACCCTTTTCGTGCTATAAATTCATCTATTTTAGAACGTTCAGCCCTCGCAGCTTGCTTGTTTCTCTCTATCAACTCATCTTGTGTGGGAATATGTTGTGTTTCGATTGGTTGTGTTCCATTTGACTTACAACCAGTACAAGCAGAAACTCCTATCAAGAATAATGATGCTATAACTAATCTCATGAGTTCCACTCTTTAGACAATGCAGTTTTGAACTGTTCTATAGCGTCTGTTAAGGACATCTCAACTCTACCTCCTGCCGCATTCTTATGTCCACCACCATTAAAATATGCACGTGCGAACAGATTCACATCAAAATCTCGTTTCGATCTAAATGAAATTTTAACGCTCCTGTCTTCTGCTTCGCGTAAAAATGCCGTTACTTCTACTCCACTTATACTTAACCCATAATTAACCAATCCTTCTGTATCTCCTTTTGTATAATGGAATTTTTGCAATTCTTCTTGAGATAATGAAATAAAGGTGGCTGGAACCCCTTCTATCTGCTCTAATTTCTCTGAAAGGGCGTACCCCATTAGTTTTAATCGATTGAACGAATTAGTATCGTATATAGATTGGTGAATGGAAGCTGTATCTAATCCCAAATCTTTGAAATCAGCCGCTATTCTATGGGTTCTTGCTCCAGTAGCACTAAACTTAAATGATCCTGTATCTGTTACTAAACCTGTATATAGACACTCTGCCATCTCAAGGTTTATATCAACTTCTGGAGCTAATTCTTTACAGAAAACGTATACCAACTCTGCGGTACTAGAAGCTGAAACTTCACTTAACATATAATCGAACGTATCTGGCTGTTGGTGGTGATCGATTAAGATTTTGATTGCCGTGGTATTCGAATCAATTACAGCACCCATATCATTTCCTGTTCTACTTGTGGTATTGAAATCAAGCAAGAAAATACAATCTGCATTTGCAATGCAAGTTGTTGCCTCTTCTGATTGTTCGCTAAAAAACTGAATCACATCGTGATGAGGCATCTTGTGTAAGAAATGTGGATCTGGATCTGGCACTATTACAGATACTTTTTCCAAGCCCAATAGTTGAGTGAATGCATACATACCTAATGCCGAACCAATGGCATCTCCATCAGGGGATTTGTGCGTAGTAATTACCACATGTTGGGCTGTTAGTAAGTGCTGCTTTAGCTCGATATAGTTCATATCACAAAAATCAATTATTTACTGAGCTGAGTACATTTTTACGTAATGAAGATGTCAACAACGTTATCATAACGTATTTTATACGTACCAGACTAACGTATCTATACAATAGATAGCTATTTTTGCAGCCCAATTTTAGAAAAACACAGAACAGATGGCTGGTAACATCACATTTACAATGATTAAGCCTGAAGCAGTAGCTGCAGGAAACATCGGTGCAATTTTGAAAATGATCAACGAAGCTGGTTTTAGAATCGTTGCTCTTAAAAAAACTCAGTTGACGAAAGAAGCAGCTGGTGAATTTTATGCAGTACACAGCGAACGTCCATTTTATGGTGAGTTAGTAGACTATATGAGCAATGGTCCTATTGTTGCTGCTATGTTAGAGAAAGATAACGCAGTTGCAGACTTCCGTGCTTTAATTGGTTCTACTGATCCAGCTGAAGCCGCTGAAGGTACTATCCGTAAGGCATACGCAGAAAGCAAAGCAAAAAATGCTGTTCACGGTTCTGATAGCGATGAAAATGCTGAGATTGAAGCTAATTTCTTCTTCTCTCGTTTCGAAAGATCTTAGTTTAGAGTATATTAAGGATATAAAAAAGGCTGAGTAGTAACTCAGCCTTTTTTGTTTTATCAAGAAGTAAGAATAAGCATTCTTACATTCTAATTAGTGCGCTTCCCCAAGTAAATCCGCTTCCAAAAGCAGCCAAACAGAGTAAGTCACCTTCATTTACTTTTCCTCCTTCCATTGCCTCACTCAATGCTATTGGAATACTTGCTGCCGTAGTATTTCCATATTTCTGAATGTTATTGAATACTTGATCGTTACTCAATCCCATTTTCTGCTGGATGTACTGACTGATACGCAGATTAGCTTGATGTGGAATCAATAAGTCTATATCACTAGCTTGCATATTAGTTGTTTGCAGCGCTTCATGAATTACCTCTTGAAAACGAGTAACTGCGTGTTTGAATACGAAGTTTCCATTCATATAGGGGTAGTAGCTCGTATCGTTCGGGTCTGCTTCAGCAATAATCTCATCTACCCAATGTGTAGTATTTGGACCCAACAGGGCTAATTCTTTAGCAAACTCTCCTTGACTGTGTAAATGAGTAGTTAATACTCCTTTGCCTTCTTCTTCACACCGTTGAAGCACTACAGCACCTGCGCCATCTCCAAAAATCACCGATACCCCTCTACCGCGTGGAGTTTTATCTAAACCTAAGCTATGTAACTCACTACCTATCAACAAAACATTCTTATACATTCCTGTTTTGATGAATTGATCCGCTACTGATAACCCGTATACAAAACCAGAACATTGGTTTCGAACATCTAATGCTGGAATGGTTTTCACTCCCAATTGATGTTGTACCTGCACACCTGGTCCAGGGAAGTAGTAATCTGGAGAAAGTGTTGCAAATACTATGAAGTCTATATCGTCTGGAGTTAATCCCGCTTTTTCAATAGCCATTCGGGCTGCCTTTGTTCCCATCACACTAGGTGTATCATTGCTACCTCTAGGAACCCATCTACGTTCTACAATCCCAGTTCGTTCCTGAATCCACGCATCTGAGGTATCCATCATCTCCTCAAGGTCGTGGTTGGTAACGACATTTTCGGGCACATAATGACCTGCACCCACAATTTTTGTACTGTACATATTGTGCTGTTTAGTTTGCCTGATAAAAGCGAAAAATAGTGATTTCCTGCTGGATGAACAGATTAGTGCTAATCTAGATTGATAAAAGAAGTATTTAGGTTGGTAGCCAACATCCTATTACTGACCTTTGTCTCAGATTTTTCAATTAAAAGAAAACATATTATGAGCACGGTTAAAGCAAACGATACCGTTAAAGTGCACTATACTGGCCGCTTGGCAGATGGTGAAGTATTTGATAGCTCTATTGGTGGTGAGCCTCTAGAATTCACCATGGGACAAGGTCAGTTAATTCCAGGATTTGAAGCTGGAGTGTTAGACATGGCCGTGAACGAAAAGAAAACTATCGTTATTCCTTCTGAAGATGCTTATGGCGATAAAGATGAGAACTTAGTCTACGAAGTAAAAAAGGATATGCTCCCTCCTGGTGAAGAGCCTGAAGTTGGTATGCAGTTAATTACTCAAGCTCCTGATGGGCCACAAATCCCATTGGTTATTACTGAGATTAAAGACGAAACGGTAATTGTAGATGCCAATCATCCTTTAGCAGGTAGAGAATTAACCTTTGAATTGGAAGTAATTAGCATCGACTAATTGCAGTCAACATGAATAGTATAAACTCTCTTTTGCATTTGCAGGAGAGAGTTTTTTATTTGGTGCACAACAGAAATTTTGAATTGAGATACAAGATTTTAGTTTGCAGCGGTTCGTTATGTAGACACTAAGTGCAAAAACACTTCTAAGTTAGATCTCTGTTCAGGTAGAATTGAATCAAAAAACAACTTTCACTTCTCCTGTAATTTCTACTTTCGAAACAATAACTACTACTTTAGTTTTACTTCAGAATAGAAATCAAATGCTTGTAACTCTCAGAAAGAAGTCGTTCACAGTACATGAAAACTTTTTCGAAGCTCTGGCAATAGCTAATAATTATTTTAATCAAAAAAATGAAACTCCCACTAAATTGCTCAGTAGAATATATTGATACGTTTTTATCAATATCAGAATCCAAAGCTCTTTATAACGAGTTAATTGAGGTTTATAGAATCCATGAACTAAAGACAAAAATCACAACAAGTACTGGGGAGATATATTCTAACTACGGAAAACTTATGTTTCTGGATAAGACCTTATATGAATCGAACAAACTTCCTGAAGTGTTATGGGGAAAGAGTATGATTTGGTCGACTAAACTAAATGAGATTAAAAGAAGGGTTGAAAAAATAGTGAATAGAACATTTCATGTATGTGTTTGTATCTATTATCCAGATGGTAACTCAGGGGTAGATTTTCATTCTGACTATGTAGCATTTGGAGATATAAATCTAATCCCATCGTTAAGTATTGGTGAAGGAAGAGAATTTCAACTGAGAGAAAAAGAAACGCTCAACGTATACGAAATCACCCTTACTGAAGGAAGTCTTCTTATAATGGGAAAAGACTGCCAGCAAAATTATGAACATTGTCTACCAATTAACCCGAAATACAAAAACGGAAGAATCAATCTAACATTTAGAACATATGGTTTCAATTGATAATAAATCCCTCTGAATTTCTAAAAATGCTCTGATAAATAGCATAGACCACGAAAAACATGATTTACTAATCGAAATGAAACGACTGCTACTATTTATTTGTTCAATTCTTGGATTCTCTTGCTCTGGAGGAGCTCTAAAAGGAGATTTAAAGGCAAGAATTGAAACAACACTCCATGACGCTTTGACACAATTTAAGCCAAGTAATCATGCATTTTTGTTAACCGTTTATCATACTAATTCTGCAATAGTTCAGGTTGTTCATCGTAGTTTCATTGAACAGACGAGTCAGGTAAATGACGAATTTGGATTTGCCATTAATATAACTTTTGATCCAACTTTTACTGATGAAATCCAAAATCACAAACGTTTTAAAGATTTGGCAATCTCAAAACTGTTTGTTCACTATAATTGGGATGGAATACCTTAGTTACGCACTTGACTTTGGTACCGATGTAACGAAAGGAGCAGAAGTTCTAACAGCAATTTTAACCGATTTATATGGGTTTGATAATAGTAGTAAACTTAAAATCGAGTTGCTTGACTAAGGTCGACTATAGCAAAAAACTATCCTATTTTAATACTATAAAAAAGGAATGGATACAGCTTCAACCGCGTCCATTCCTTTTATTGAAACAACTTTGTTGAACTATTAACTCATCGTTATAGAAAGAATATACTCACTATACTGTTTTACTAAAGAAGGGTTATTCCCTCAGTGCATAGTTGCTCTTTCAAGCTTTCGTCCCAAATCCCTGTTTGAACTTCTCCTATGTGTTTCTTTCTTAACAGAAACATGCAGATTCGAGATTGACCAATTCCACCTCCAATACTACAAGGAATTTTATCATTTAGTAGTAACTGATGAAAGAACAAGGATTCTCTACTTTCTTCTCCCCTCTTTTTGAGCTGAGTCATTAAGGCATCTTTATCTACTCGGATTCCCATGGAAGAAATTTCGAAACTGTCTTTAAGAATCGGGTTCCACAGTAAAATATCACCATTGAGTCCTATAAATCCATCTTCATTTTTTGAACTCCAGTCATCATAATCTGGTGCTCGGCCATCATGAGGTTCTCCGTTTGAAAGCTCGTGACCAATACCAACTAAGAATACAGCCTTAAACTGCTCCACTATTTTCCTTTCTCGTTCTTTAGGTCTTAGTGTTGGATACTTTTGAAGGAGTTCTTCTGAATGAATAAAGTGGATTTTATCGGGTAATTGTTCTGAATAATAGTCGTACTTATCATTTAACTTGATTTCAGTTTTTCTAAGAGCTGAATAAATTTTCTGTACTTCAAGCTTCAAATATTCAAGTGTACGAGAGTACTTCGGTATTCTCTTTTCCCAATCCCATTGATCTACATAAACAGAGTGAATTGGGCTATAATCTTCGTCTGGTCTTATTGCCCTCATATCTGTTACTATTCCTTTACCACTATCAATCTCCAACTCTTTTAATCGTATACGCTTCCATTTTGCTAGTGAGTTTACTACCACTGCTTTTCTATCTGAGAATTGCTTGATCGGAAATTCAACGGATCGTTCGATTCCGTTAAGATCATCATTGATACCTGTACCTTTAAATACTGCAATTGGAGCAGATACTCTGGTTAAGTCTAGTTCGTGCTTGAGTTCTAATTCAAATGTCTGTTTTACAAAATGAATCGCTTCTTCTGTTTTTAAAATATCTGTTTTCATGTTTACTAATTTTTAGGAGAGTTTTGAGCAAAAAAAAACCTGCTCTATGGCAGGCTTTACATATAACATATGCGTTATCCTACCCGGAGGGGATTTATTATTGTTATTATTTATGTTACTCGTTCTTGTCATTTTTTGAAATAAAAAAAGGCCTTCCGAAAACGAAAGGCCTTTTAAATTGAATTTATTCTATGATTTAAAACATAACCTTCCTGATGACGAATAAGCTGTTATTCGAATTATTAAGAAGATTATTATTTAAAATTTGGTTCTGTTTCATTTGAATCTTTGCAAAATTACACGATACTCACTAAAACTCAAAATTAATTCTCTCAAGCCACCTATTCTGTACTTGTACTAAGTAGTATGTTTATCTCTCTGTTGTAGTCAGTAGCCAGAATAGTTAAAGTATGAAAACTACCTATTAACTATCGCTTCTTTGCCTTTTTAGCTTCGTATTTCTCGATGAGTTTCTCTTGTTTTAACTCCAAGCGTTTGCGTTCTATCTCATCGCAATCTAGTTTTTCTTGCTTTTCTTTTGAAAGCAATCGCTTACGAATTCGACATCCTAAATGATGCCAAGAACTGAAGTTCTCTTGATACGAGATACCAACCCCTTGTGTATACTGTGCTTGGTTAGCATAAATAGGATTAAATGTATTTGAACGGTTAAAGGCTTTTCCCTTTACCCTTCCATCCTCACTAATCTTGTATTCTAACAAGAAGTCTCCTACAATTTGCCCACTATTTTGCTGAGATGGATCATCACCTGTAACTCCTACCTGTGTTTCTAAGGTAACACGATCATTCCAAAGCTGCGTACTCATCATTACTTCTACCTCATCGGCCGTTAACTGATCTCCAGGACGGTAATTCACACCTAAGTCAAAGTCATCTGATATTTGAGACAACCAACTACTCAGCTGATTACTAAGCATTTCACTCGTACTCTTACCAATAGCATTATTTAAACCATCACTCCCTCCTTCTGATAACGGGAAAAATTTACTAAGTAGCAATAAACCAAACACCTGCCTGTTTTTCTCTCCTTCTTCTAAACTATTTAGTACGGTTTCAACTTCGGCATACTGTGTTGGTAATGAAAAGCTAAAAGTTATATCAGGGTTCATGTAATTACCCGTTAGGTGTAGATTTAAGATCACCTCTACCTTACGAGATGACTGAGTAGTATCGCCAGAATTTAATGTAGGCAGATTCAACTCGTAAATGTTTGTACGTGTTTTATACGTAGTTGTAATGTCTGCAATACCATTATACGGATCACCATCCCAGTTAATGGTACTTCCTTGTAGAATATCAAATTTTTTGTTGATGATATTTTCTAATGTAAACAAATAACTTCCTTGCGTTAATTCGTATGTTCCGTAGATATAGAAATTATCACTTGCATCAATTTCAAGAGATACCTCACCTTTTCCATAAGCATCAATGGCATCTCCCATTATAGGATCTAGAATTAACTGAACGAAGGCATCATCATTCACATCTAGTTCAAAGTCCATTTCAAAATTGCTCTTCTCTTTTTTTCTGCGCCTCTCTAACAGAGAAGAATCTATCGGTGCGTTGTAATTCACAAAATGAACAAAGTCGGCACTGGCCACTGTTGTTCCCTCAGATAATGGAATATAAACCTCTGTTCCTCTATTAGTAGCTGCTTCAACTAATAGTCTGAGTCGTTTGTCTTCGGTAGATTCAAGGGTAACGCTACTACCTGGTTTTAGAATGGCGTTTCCATAAAAATATTCGTTCTCTCCTTTTGGTATACTCATTCCTCGCATACCATCTTGAGCATATACCCAGATATCGTAATTCAGATCACTAAAGTTAGAATGGAAAATAGAAAGGTTAGCATAAGATGTTCTACCATCTTGATCAATGATTGGTATTTGATCACCACCAATCAAATCTGGTTCAATAAACAAGTTTCCATTTGGAATAGTGTAGGTTGTACCTAAATAGTTAACTCCGGTAACTAATGAATCGAAATTCATGTTTCCTTGAATACTGGGGTGATCTATGTTGCCTGCAATTGTAATAGCCCCATCTAAATCACCTTTTTTTATTGATACATATTCTCCTAAAAACGCATTTAAAACTTCAAGTGGAAAGTCGCCAAAATCTGCGCTAAGCTGAATATTACTATCTACTTTATTCGGGAAATAATCGCCTGTTAAACGAAAAGTTTTGATCTCATCGTGAATGATACCCATATCAATCTTTAATCGCTTTTCTGGCGCTACCCAACGAGTTCCAAGATCTACATCTCCTACTTCCCATTCATTTAATAGCAAATTAGTGATGTGCACATCTGATCCAAAATACAGCTGATTTTGTGGTCGTTGTATAAAGGTTGTTCCGTGCAATTCTCCGTTCAAGGCTATTTCATATGATTTTAATAGTTCATTCAAGTTCGACAACTGAAAATGCTCTGCCTCAATATCTAGTCGCTCATCAGATAATTCACCAAGTTTACCTTGTATGTACAACATTTGTGTACCACTATGAATTTTAAAGTTTTGGAATGACACACTGCTTGTATCCATTAATATGGTTGCATCTTTATCAATGCTCCATAACGAATCTGCTACTACAATTTGAGATGGGTGAAGTACTAATTGCAACATGTCTGTTGACAATAAAGATAGATCTAACTGCAAGTCTCCAGAGTAACCTACTTCACCTTTGTTGTTCCAATCTAACTGATTCTTTATAACATCTTGTCTAGCAGATGCATTCCATACAATATTGTGTACAAATCCGCTATCAGACAACTGAATAGAACTGGCATGTAATTGACTATTTATACTATCCTGATCGAACACCAACGTACCTATAAGCGTATCAATCATGAAGCCTTCTACCTCTACTTCGTTAACCTTGTATGATACATCAATTAGTTTCTGCTCCGAGTTTGCAGTAAGTGAGAGATCTAAATTCCTCAATTGATCTACAGAAGAAGCTAGCATGCCACTGAATTGCGTATTTCTTTTGAGATGTGCTTCTAACCTAAAGTTTTGATGATTTTTTGGCCATCCAGGCTTGTTTGGAACATAGGTAGGAAACAATAAATGACCAACCTGCTCTCCCATTTGTACTAATCCATCCGTATCAAACCTTCCGCTAACGTATGCATTCAAATCTGGAGATTCAATTGATAATAGTCTCCCCCCTTCATTTGAAGCCGCTAATAGCTTTACGAAAGCTAGTTTGGCATATTTATCTCCATCGCTTACGTTTAAATTGTAGAGATATACACGCCCTATAATATCATCTAAAGAAGCTCCTTGAAAGTTAAACTCTAACTGAGTTTGAACTGATACAGGCGTTTCTCTTTCAAGTAAGTTAAGTGCTACGGGATTAAACCTATCTATATCTGCTATGAATTGAAATTGAGGAATAGAATCGAGTAAATCAACACTACCATCAAAAGATAAAATCAGGTTAGTGTCATGAATATCAAACATTCCTTCGAATCTTCCTTTTACTAATTCTCCATTCAGTTTGATGTGCTGATATTGATATCCTTCTATTTCTAATAATGCAATGTTTCCTCCAAAATCTGCCACAACTTTATCAAAGCTTTCACCAGATCCATCTACAGTTAATCGAGTAGTAATATGCCCAATACTTGGTACATCAAACAACTCACCCACATCAAGTTGATTGGTATTTAACTGTCCCCTGTAACTTATTACCCCCTGTTTGTTACGATAGAGTTTAATATCTGTTCGAAGATCCCCTACATCAGTTTTCACATTTCCGTAGGCCACAAAATCAGACAAGAACCCAACAAAACTTCCATCAAAATAGATAGAATCAGCTCTGTTTAAAAAGCTAGGAATATCGATTGTACCGCCTTGATCAAAGGGATAACTTGGTAACGTATTTAAATCATTGTAGTGGGTAACCAATTGATCAATCCTAGCATTGATAAACATACTTTCTACATCTGGGAGTCCATCTAAGTCAAAATTTCCTTCCAAACGAGTGCCATCTGCCAGACCGAATTTGGCTTTTCTGATTTTCAAATTTTCTACCGTTCCACGAACTTTTGCATCAATATCTACTCCCTCTTTTAATCCCTGTAAATCTGGAGCAAAGAAGGCTATATCTCTGAAATCAACATGAGAGTGATTCAACGTACCCCTCATTTGAATCGCTGATATAAAATCAGCATAATCGGTAACCGTATTGTAGTTGAATCGAATCATTCCATCTAGATGTGTATAAGGGGTTTTAATCTTCATCCCTTCTACCTGTGTAATGGAATTACTATATCGGGCAGCTCCATGCAGCGTATCTATATGGAAGCCACTTTGTTCTTTTAAACTGAAGTAGTTAATGAATGCATTTACGCTGTCATTCACTAAGGCAACATCTTCAAAATCGAGATTTAACGAGTCTACATGAATATGCTCCCAGTCTACACCAAACGGTATTCGCTCTTCGTAGTCATTATCCCATTTAAAATCACCGTTATCAACAGTAAGTTGATCACAATTCAGAACAAAATCACCACTGCTACTCGTATCATTCGGTGAATTGCTTCCAAATTGATTGGCAAAAATCAACAAGTTAGAGATTGAGTCTCCTTTGTATTTATGTAAATGAAATTCTGGATCTTCTAACCTTACAGCTCCTAAAGTCACCCAAGTTTGAGTATCATTTGCACCGAAAACACCAATATCTGCATCTAAAGAGCCGATATAAAACAATGTATCTTGTTGGTGATCAAGCACGAGGACTTCTTGCAGTTCTATACGTTTTATGGGTTTAAGTGCGAGGTAACCTATTTCTATTTCGACTCCATAATTTTCTTGAATCCAACTAGATGCGTATTGGGCAAGCTTGGTTTGAACGAATGGAGTAAGCAGCAACAGAGATATGGATCCTACAAGGACCACAAGAGCAAGGATGATCCATCCCACTATTCTGATTGCTTTTTTCCTAGTTTTGACCACTTAAAATTCCCAACCGTTTTCTGGCGCAAATGTATCGCAAATGGCATACCAGACAGTTATTTTAGGCATAGAGTCGTCTTGCGATGACACCTCGGCAGCAGTAATTGCTGATGGAGTGAAATTAAGCAATATTACTGCCTCGCAGGCGGTGCACGAACAATATGGAGGTGTTGTACCGGAATTGGCAAGTAGAGCCCACCAGAAACACATTCTTCCTGTGATTGATATTGCGTTGAAAGATGCTGGCATAACATTATCAGACATAACGGCTATTGGCTATACCAGAGGGCCAGGATTAATGGGTAGTTTATTGGTTGGAGGATCTTTTGCCAACGGACTGGGACTAGGGCTTGGTATTCCGTTGATTGAAGTGAATCATATGCAGGCGCATGTTCAAGCTCATTTTATTCAAGAAAAGGATGCTACTCAAGAAGTACCAACCTTCCCATTTTTATGTTTAACAGTTTCCGGAGGACATACACAAATACTAAAAGTAAGTAGTCATGATTCTTTTGAAGTACTAGGTGAAACGCAAGACGATGCGGCTGGTGAGGCTTTTGACAAAGCTGCAAAACTGATGGGGCTCCCCTATCCAGGTGGACCTCATATAGATCGTTTGGCAAATGAAGGCAACCCTAGCTTTGATTTACCAACCAGCAACATGCCAGGGTTAACATTTAGCTTTAGTGGTTTAAAAACTGCTTTCTTGTATCTGATTCAAGATGGTTTAAAAGAAAACCCCAATTTTATTGAAGACAACAAGGCTGATTTAGCGGCAAGTGTTCAAGCCGCTATTTTGAAAATGTTGTTAGCAAAATTGAAACGTGCTTCTAAAGAAACAGGGATTAAATCGATTGCCATTGCTGGTGGTGTTTCTGCTAACAAAGGGTTACGAAGTGCTTTACAAGAAACTGCTCAAAAGTTTAACTGGAAGCTATTTATTCCCTCTTTTGAATACTGTACAGATAACGCTGCGATGATTGGTATTTCTGCATTTTACAAATACCAATCTGGAGATTTTACAGGAGAATATATTCCTCCTTCAGCAAGACTCAAAGTGTAATTCCTCACCTAACAGTTATGAAACTAAAAGCGCTTATCCTATTTCTCATCAGTGTAGGCATTATTGCTTTTAGTTTAGACGTTGGGATGTTTTGGGATAACGTGCTTTTTGGTTCTAAAATGGGAAATGTGCTGTATGCCAATGGTCTTTCTTCTTGGCGAATGCCTATTGAATTTGACCCTGGACATCCACCGTTCCTGGCATCTGTATTAGCTCTTGGCTGGACCATTTTTGGTAAATCATTAGCCGTTTCCCATTGGATGATGCTTCCATTCGTTTACGGTTTATTGTGGCAAGTACATTCTTTTGTTTCACACTTTGTTAAAGATTCATATACTAGAATCGCAGGAACGGTTTTGGTTTTGATTGACCCTACACTGCTTTCACAGTTGGTTTTAGTAAACCCAGAAGTCATCCAACTATTTTTCTTTTTTTTAGCACTGAATTCATTGCTAAACAATAAACCTTGGATGAAAGCCTTAGCCCTAGCATTACTAGGAATTGTAAGTTTTAGAGGTATGATGTTGTGTGCTGGGCTGTTTTTGATAGATGTAGGGTTACTCCTTCTGGTTTATAGAAAATCATGGAGAGAACTATTCTCATCAGAATTCATTACTCCCTATCTAATTGGCGCCATACCAGCATTGTGTTATGTACTCTGGCGATTAACTACTATTGGATGGCTCCAAACTCATCCAGACTCTCAGTGGTCTGAGCTATGGACCTTTGTATCAGCTAAAGAGTTTGTCAGGAATGTTGCTGTACTAGGTTTTACGTTTATTGACTTCGGCCGAATTTTAGTTCTAGGTTTTGCTGCTTTTGCAATAACTAAACTCAAAGCTTGGAGAGACAGAGAAATACAAACGCTACTCCTCATAACTTTTGGATCTATACTTTTCGTAGCCATAGTTAGCCTAGTTTCCAACAATACAATGGGACACCGTTACTACCTAACAGCATTCTTAACAATTGCTTTAATCGCATTTATCTTAGTTCAGAGATTCAAAGAATCTAATTGGATAGTTACATTGCTCTTTTTTGGATTGATCGCTGGAAACTTCATTGTATACCCAAAGAAAATGGCACAAGGCTGGGATGCTTCATTAGCTCATCTACCGTATTGGAATTTGAGACATGAAACCATCAAATACATGGAACAACAGAACATTCCTGTTAATGAAACCGCTTCTTTCTTTTCAAACTATACTACACTTGATAATGTTGATCATAATAATGATCAACGCTCATTCTTACGATTTACAGGAAATGAGTCTTATGTATTCTATTCCAACGTATACAATTTGAGTGATGATGAATTTACATCTCTTGAAACCAACTATCAGGAAATCAAATCTTTTCAAAATGGAGGTATTACCATTCTTCTTCTGAAACACAATTAAAAAGTATACTATTTGTAAACTCTCAATACCTTTAACATAGTCCTATCTATTTTTCAATCATCTAATAATAAGGCTTTAACTAATTTCATCTATATCAACTCAAAGTTTCGTTCATGTTAACTTTTGCAATCAAAAGTTTACCTATATGAAAAATTAACGTTCATTTGTGCCATTATCCAGTTTGTTAGATCACAATGGCACAATCACAAGTAAATCAAGGCGAGAATATAACTTCACTTTCAGCATCTCTTAAAACCAATCATGCTACACAGGAATTGCTTGAAAGAGACGCCAAGGTGTATTACCACCAAACGCTATCTACACCAGTATTCAATGCTATTCAGCAAGTTGATGGAGCCTACATTGTTGATGGACAAGGAGAAAAGCATCTCGACTTGCACGGAAATGGAGTACACACCATAGGTTATAATAATCCAAAAGTACTGCAGGCCATACAAGATGCCATTTCAAATAAGTTGACTTTTGCTCCTAGAAGGTTTACAAACGAGCCAGCTGTTGCATTGGCCGAAAAGCTAACCAGTATGGCTCCTAAAGGGTTAAACCGAGTACTTTTTTGTCCTGGTGGCTCTGAGGCTGTTGAAATGGCAACAATGTTAGCCAAGCACCATACTGGTAAATGGAAAACACTTTCTTATTATGGCACCTTTCATGGGGCAGGGTTTCAATCAATTTCTATTGGTGCTGATGGGCATTTTAGAGAAGGTCTTGGTCCAATGATGCCCGGAGCAATTCATTTAGAGTTGCCAGACTATTACAGAAATCCTTGGGGCTGGACAAATCAAGAAGCCATTGATAACGAATACATACGGCAGTTTGAATTACAGGTGCTAAACAACCCAGACATTGCTGCCCTTATAAGCGAGCCTATTTTCTATAACTCTACCGTTCCAACAAAGTACTATTGGGAGCGCATTCAAGAGATATGCCGAGAACACGGTATCCTACTCATTTTCGATGAAATTTACACGGCATTTGGACGTACAGGTAAATTCTTTGCCTCTGAACATTTTGTAACACCAGATATATTGGTAGTTGGCAAAGGATTTGGAGGAGGTGTTCTCCCCTATGCAGGTATCATCGGAAAAGAAGAACTAAATACATTGCATCATCGATCTATTGGGCATTATACGCACGAAAAGAATCCTTTATGTGCTGCAGTTGGTAAGGCAGTAATTGATTATGTAGAAGAAGAGAGCCTTGTCTCAAAAACTGCTGAGTTAGGGCTCTACATGAAAGCTCAATTAGAAGAGATGCAAAACGAATTTCAACTCATTGGAAACATAGAAGGACTTGGGTTAAACATTGGTGTAGATCTCGTAAAGAATAGAAACACAAAAGAAAGAGCAAAAGAAGAGGCTACTGAGTTAATGAAGTATTGTTTGAGTAAAAACGTTTCATTCAAATTAATTCAAGGCAACATATTGAATCTGAAACCTTCTTTGGTCATTACTAAAAATGAAATTGATTATGTATTGACTACCATTCGTAATGGATTATCTGAAATTACAACCAAATTCAATTAAGATATCCCTCCGATGAAAATTATTAGAACCGACCAAGAACTTGAGATGCCTCTGGTAGATCAACGTTTACGAGATGAAGGTCATGAACTCACTTTACTTCCTGATGGTATTTCTGAAGATCAATTGTGTGTAGCAGTTGCAGAATGCGAGTTGCTATTAATGTGCTATACTCCCATCACAAAACGTGTAATTAAATCTGCCCCTAATCTCAGGGCAATCATTAAGTACGGTGTTGGTATTGACGCAATTGATATTCCAACTGCAAATGCAAATGGTGTAGTAGTTGTTAATATTCCAGAATATGCCGAAGAAACAGTGGCTGAAGGTGCTTTTATGATGATGATTTCACTAGCCAAAAAGCTACTCCCAATTAACAATGAACTGCAAAAATGTGATTGGGCTTGGCCTACTCAGCGTTGGATGGGCTTGGATTTGGCTGAAAAAACCATAGGAATTGTAGGCTGTGGTAAAATTGGTAAAAGCATGGCTAGAATGTGCGGTGCAGGATTTAGAATGAAAGTTTTAGGATACGATCCATACGTTTCTGAAGAAGAATTAGCCGCACACGCTATTTTAAAGGTAGAGAAGCTAAGCGATTTACTCTCTCAATGTGATTTTGTATCGCTTCATGCTACCTTAAGTAATCACTCTATCCATATTATCGGAAAAGACGAACTAAAGGAAATGCAAAAACATGCTATCCTAATCAATTCTGCTAGAGGTGCATTAATTGATGAAGAAGCACTACTAGAAGCACTTGAAAATAACGAAATTGCTGGTGCAGGAATCGATGTATTTAGTCAAGAACCTGTGAATCAAACCAGTCATCTTTTTAGTTCTCTTTATTCTTTAGATAATGTGATTTTATTTCCTCATTTAACCTTCTATACAAAAGAAGCTATGGAACGTTTAGAACTTGAAACGCTACAACGTTGCTACGAAGTAATAGAACAAAAACCAGTCTACATCAAATCTGATGATGAGCGCTTGCTCCAACAGCAACATCTACATACAACATATACTATCTCACCTCTTGTTTCAAAGTAAATGTGTTCTAGTTTATGTGCATCGTTCTATCTTGTAGTCAAGATAGAACATGCCATGGCTGGATTAGCAACACAAGAAACAGATAAAGACGTAAACGCCTTCATAGCAAGTATTGATAGTGCTTCTAAACGTGCAGATAGCGAAACACTCATCAACATGATGCAAGAAGCTACCAACGCTCCCCCCAAGATTTGGGGAGATAATGGAATAATTGGCTTCGGTAAATACACCTACACACAAAAAGGTAAAAAAGAAGAACTGGAATGGTTCCACATGGGTTTTGCTCCTCGTAAAACTAAATTGACCATTTACCTAACGTGTGACATCAATCAACACCTCGATTTGGTAGAGCAACTTGGTAAATGCAAATGGGGAAAGGGTTGTTTGTACATCAATAAGTTAGCAGATGTTGATCTAGATATCTTAAATGAAATGATTTTGAGAGTAAAGGATGCGAGGTGGCACAATAACTAGTACTTTATTAATGTATTTTCTATTCGTACCATTATCAATTTACTTTAGGATAATCCGCAAATAAACTATCTATACTTTTTTCGGGTCTACTCCATTAAAAAGCACCATGAACAAAGAGATAATCAATAGAAAAGGAGCCAAACGGATCAATGAAATTCCTAAAGAAGTATTAAAACTGTTAAACGCAGGAGAAATTGAAACCGTCAATCTCACTGAATGGTTAGCTCTTGATCAACATATATTGATCAAACAAAATTTTCCAGCTTTAGGAATAACAAATCAAGCCATTCAAATTGCCATTGAAAGTATTGGCTATCAAAAGAAGCCAACCACTATGAGCACTATTAAGATTATTGGAGCAGAATTGTATGAATACTATGCAGATCATACTAATTATACGAGTGTCTTAAATAGTTTAGGTAATCACAAGGCAGATACTATTCGTTGTTATGCTACTTATTTGATTGGGTTAAACAACCGTCTTTCAATAACAGAGAAATTCAATCGAGCCAAAAAACTAGTTGCTGATCATCATTTTGGTGTACGCGAAGTAGTTTGGATGGCCTTAAGGCCAGAAATTGATTTACACCTAGAAGAGTCTATTAGTTTTTTAAGTCAATGGGCAACTGACGAAGACGAAAATGTAAGACGATTCACATCAGAAGCTACACGACCACGCGGTGTGTGGTGCAAACACATTAATGCTCTAAAAGATCAACCAGAACTGGCTTTGCCTATTCTTGAAAAACTCAAATCTGATTCAGCAAAGTATGTTCAAGATAGCGTAGGTAATTGGTTAAACGATGCCAGCAAAACACAACCCGACTTTGTGGGATCCTTATGCGAAAAATGGCAATCCGAATCGCCTACCAAAGAAACAGCCAAGATCGTTAAGAAAGCTCTGAGAACAATGAATAAGTAGTGAATTTAAAGTACAGGAGTATTTTACATGATTTCGATACTACATTCTCGATTTTCCTAGAAATTATATCGCCATACTCCTCAATATAACTTAACTTTATTAAACATATTTAACGGGAATATTATAAGACAAAAAAAGAACTCTATAAGCAATCTAAATATTAGTTAATTACGTTTTTTATTCGATAATTTAATGTAAGATCATGAAGTTGAAAGAAAGTTTTCAATATGAGTTCTCATTCACTCAAGAAGATGTAAATAGATTCTCAGAAATAACTGGAGATGATAATCCTATTCATATTAATAATGAATATGCTAGTAAAACAAGATTTCAAAAAAGAGTTCTTCACGGTTTTTTGAGTGGCAGCATATTTTCAAAGGTATTTGGTACAATTTGGCCAGGAAATGGAACAATCTATTTAAGTCAGAATATGAATTTCGTTAAACCAATGTATCCTAATGAAAATTATACAGCAAAATTTGAAGTTATTGAAGTCCTTCCAAAAAGTAGGTTTGTAATTAGCACAATTATAGAAAATACTAATAATCAAAATACTATTGAAGGAGAAGCTGTAATAAAGTTCGATGATGATCTTATACCCTAGACAATCAGAGGTTTAGAACAATACATTTAAGATATCACATTCTTGTTATTTAGTTGGTTCTGGCCACATTTATACTTTCTTTCTAGAGTCTTCCTTATTACGCTAAAGATCCCTTTTTTGCTTGCAACCAAAACCAAACCATACGTATCTACAAAATAAAAACTATGAGAAGGCCTTTATACGTCTGTTTCTTTCTAATGAGTACATTCTTTTCTTGTGATAAAAATGACAACCCTAGTGAACAAGAACGCGAAGCGAAAGCCATAGACGCAATGTTTGCTGAAATTGAAAGTTTGGTAAGCAATAGAACTTGTAACGATTCTATAACATGGGGTTTTACTAGCTATGGACACAAAGCTTGCGGAGGTCCAGTTGGCTTTATTGCATACCCACTACATATTGATACTACCACCTTTTTGAACAAAGTTGAAGAACACAAAAATGCACAACAACAGTTCAATCAAAAATGGGATATAATTAGTGACTGTATGGGAGTTGTTCAACCCACTAAAATCGTATGTAAGGATGGAGAGCCTGTATTTCTTTACACCGAATAAAATTATTTATGCACATCTGCTGAACTAAGAGCAACTATTGTAAATGAGATGAAATATGATTTTGTGTTGCGTCACTCTATCTTAAAACTAAGTCTTAGCTATTTTCATTACATGCACCTTATTAGCTAATATAGGTGAATATATTACTTCAAGTTTTCAATTACGTCAAACTTTGCACCTAAATTGCACGATCAAAATAAACCGAACGAAAATCTGAGTGAACATACCAGATAAAATACAAACAAAATGAGATCCATTTTCAAGACTATCCATGTTGCTTTCCTTCCCCTATTGTTATGTACAATCATCGGATTAACTTCTTCTTGTAATCAAGAAACAACAAAACAACCTACCACAGTAGTTGTAGATCCTCTCCCTTCGTGGAACAATGGAACTACCAAGTCGGCCATTATGCAGTTTGTAGAAGAAACAACAAATGAGCAAAACAACAACTTTGTGCCTATTGCAGATAGAATTGCTGTTTTTGACAATGATGGAAACCTTTGGTCTGAAAAGCCGGTATACTTCCAACTATTTTTTGCGATAGACCAACTAAAAGAAATGGCTAACGAACACCCAGAGTGGAATGAAGATCAGCCATTCAAAGCTGCGCTTGAAAACGATATGGAAGAACTTAAAAAATATGGTGTAGAAGGTCTTCTAAAAATTGTAATGGCTTCTCATGCCGGCATGACGAGCGAAGAATTTGAGCAATCTGTAACTAATTGGATTGATACAGCCAAGCACCCTCGCTTCGATAAACTATACAAAGATTTAGTATACCAACCAATGCTTGAATTGATTACCTATCTAAAAGCCAATGAATTCAAGGTGTTCATTGTGTCTGGCGGAGGAATGGCATTCATGCGTCCTTGGGCAGAAGATGTTTATGGTGTTCCGCGTCATCAAATTATTGGAAGCAGTATTAAAACTGAATTCTCCATTGAAAACAATGATCCACAAATCAAGAGACTTCCTGAAATTGAATTCATTGATGATAAAGAAGGTAAACCAGTTGGCATTGACAGACATATTGGAAGAAAACCCATTTTCTGTTCAGGAAATTCAGATGGTGATTTAGCCATGATGCAATGGACAGCCTCTGGTGATGGCGGTAGGTTTATGCTCTATCTGCATCACACAGATTCTACCAGAGAATGGGCATATGATAGAAACTCACATATAGGACGTTTTGATAAAGGCTTGGATATGGCCAAAGCTGAGGGATGGACTATTACAGACATGGCTCAAGATTGGAAAGTTGTCTATCCCTTCGAGATGAAACAGAACTAGTCAAAGTATCAAATCTGAAAAGCATATAGTACTTATTCAGAATCTGGTTATTGGCTAATCACTTCTACGTGTATACAAGAACTCCTATTCACTAAAAATGGAATACGATTGCATCATAGTGCTTGCCAATAAGATGGATAAAGAAGGGAACCTCAACTTAGAATCAAAGTCGAGAGTTCAACTAGCAAGTAGCTTCTACTTCACATACCCGTTAATTTCTTTTATTACCTGTGGTTGGAATTATAGAGATGATTCTGATATACGCATCGGTAATGCGATGAAAGATTACGCTATAAAATTGGGGGTTCCTGTAGAGTGTATTATAACTGAGCTAAACTCAAGAGATACCGTTGGAGAAGCATTCTTTACGAAGCAGAATATCTTGAACAAAAAAGAATGGCAAAATGTGTTAGTGGTAACAAGCGATTACCATGTGGACAGATCAAGAAGAATATTTGAGTTCATATATGGAAACGACTATACCATAAATGTAACTGGCACTAACGGATTTAGTAATTCGGAGAGACAAATAGCCGAGCAAAATTCTTTAAAAGCCTTTGAACGCACTTTTAAACACGCGCAAAAAGGAAACGATATTCAAATTCTTGAAAAACTTTCAACCCTCCATCCTTATTACAACGGAGACATTTATTCAAAAATAGCTTGAAATATACTGGAATCATCTTATTTGTTTTACTCAACACAGCAATCTATAGCCAGCAACTGCCAGAGTGCATAAACTCGTTAAAGCATTTCTCGCCAACAACAATTGCAAATTGTGCCAAAGAAGATTTGAAGAATGGTAAAGTCCACTTATTGCGTTATTACAGTTCGCTTAATTTAATAGAACTATCAAACCCACAGGTTGATTTTGATTCAGTAGAAACAATTTTTGAATTTGAATATGTTTGGGGTCTACTACCAATTTCCTCTGATAGCATTCAGCAAATTACAACCCCTTATAATGAGGTTGTGTATAATCACCTTGATAGTTTGTTTGAATATGATTCAAAGTTGGCCATAAGAACAGAGTTAACGAGACTCGGTGTAAGTCGTTTGGAATTCAATCGTTCCCTAGGCGACATAAGAAAAAATGTACAGAATAGTTTTCGCAACGAATCAAAAGAAATACGCCACCAAATCTTTCAAGCAGATTCATTGTATTTATCTAGGCAATTCGAATTAGCTATAAAATCCTATGGAGATTTATACTCGTCCAATATAACTCCATCCACTCAAGACTACATGCTATGCTCCCTCTATCACTGCTTTCTTCAGTTAGACCAAAGAGAACTTGCAGAACGATTTCTGATGACTAATAACATCAGTCGCGTTAGTAAATTCAATTATTAGTTCTTCAAATCAAACTGTTTTGAACATGAAAACACCTCACACAACGAAGGTAGATCCTTCCATCTCTGTATTAGTTGCCTTAACAGGGGTTGCATGGATATCGATAGGATTTATCTTTCCTCAATTTGGACAGACAATCGTTGGGCAGATATGGATGGTTTTAGGTACAATTCCAATCCTATTGGGAATTTGGAAAATCAACAGAATAGAAATTCACAATGATTACATGATCAAACGTGATTGCTTCCTACTACGAACAAGGATCATTCATTTCTCAAATGTCATACAAATCAAAATCACTTCTAGACACCTTTCTTCACAACCCAACTTTTCTATTCCCTACTCTTTACTGAAAGCTTTAGGATTTCTTCAAGCGAAAATTGAACCAATAAAAATGGTTACTTCATTACTGAATTAGAGCTATCATTGAAAGAATGAAGATTGCCCTTTCCAAGCAAGTAGCGCATGAATAAGGATTTAAAAGAAGTAGCTCAAGTATTCTTCAAACTAGGTAGTATAGCTTTTGGTGGACCAGCTGCGCATATTGCCATGATGGAAGATGAAGTTGTGAAGAAAAGAAAGTGGGTGACCCACCAACATTTTCTAGATCTAGTTGGTGCTACTAACTTAATTCCAGGTCCTAACTCCACCGAAATGACTATGCACTGCGGACACGAAAAAGCAGGCTGGAAGGGTTTGATTGTTGCAGGTGCATGTTTTGTATTTCCTGCAGTTGTTATTACCATGCTATTTGCGTGGCTCTACAAAGAATACGGCCAATTACCGAAAGTTGAACCTTTCATTTATGGCATAAAACCAGCTGTAATAGCCATTATTATTGGTGCCGTTTATCGTTTAGGTAAAAAAGCCCTTAAAACAATAGAGTTAGGCATTCTAGGTGCTTTCACATTGATTGCTTGTTTACTCGGTACACACGAAATTCTAGCCTTATTCTCGTGTGGCATACTGGGGGTAATTTGGCATATTATCCGCAACTCAAAAAACAAGACGCTTAGTTTTACTCCCCTCCTATTCTTTCAAGTAACCGCATCTGCCAGTTCTTTAAAAATCCTTTGGACCTTTTTTAAAGTTGGAGCTCTTCTCTACGGAAGCGGATATGTGCTATTTGCATACTTAGATGCAGAATTAGTAAATACGGGTTTACTTACACGACAAGAATTGATTGATGCAGTAGCTGTTGGGCAATTTACTCCTGGCCCTGTATTATCTACAGCTACATTTATTGGCTGGCAACTCGGAGGTTTTTGGGAAGCACTAGCTGCAACATTCGGTATATTCCTCCTCTCCTTCATTTTTGTGGCCATACTAAACCCACTAGTACATAACATGCGCAAATCAACGCATGTTGCTGCATTTTTAGATGCCGTTAACATTGCTGCTGTTGCCATTATTATAGCCGTCTGTTGGGAAATGGGAAAAGACACCTTAACAGATTGAAGAACCGTTCTTATTGCTCTATTGAGTATGGTAGCTGTTTTTGTATTTCAAAAAGTAAATAGTGCATTCATAGTAATAGGCGGAGCGTTAGCAGGCTACTTACTTTCATTGATATACTAATGGACACTGTCCCCCTCGTATTAAAAATTCCATATTTCTACTAGTTCTTCTCAAAATCCAGCGCTTATCTTCAGACTACAGGTACGTACTAAAACCGTATGTAGTTATAAGTATGTAATCTTAATTAAATCCAAAATTGAACGTAAACTTCATTAAAAACTCTAATAATCTACAATTATCTATTATAATCCCACTCTATCCATGAGATTTTTTCTCACTTTAATTACATTTGGACCATTCTGAGAAATTTTCTCAAACAGAAACATATGATTATTGAATTCACAACAGGTAACTTCCTATCATTCAAAGAAAAAAAAACTCTTTCGTTAGAGTCCTCGTCAATTACGGAATTTAACACTTCTACATTTCAGATAGAACAGTTCCAATTATTGAAGAGTGCAGTTCTCTACGGTGCTAACTCAAGTGGAAAATCCAATTTCATCAAAGCAATGTCAACTATGAAGCAAATCATAATGACATCGGCTGAAAAATCCTCTGTTTCAGAAAGAGACATAATTCCTTTTCTATTGAATACATCAACTGAAAATATGCCATCCTTTTTTGAAATTGTATTTATAGTAGACTCTGTTCGATATAGATACGGATTCGAAATAGATAACCGAAAAATACATGGTGAATGGTTATTTCAACTCGAAGGAAACAATGAAAAACACTTATTCATTAGAAAAAATGATGGAATTACAATCTCCGAATTATTCAAAGAGGGAGAAGAATTAGAAAGTAGAACAAGAACGAACGCGCTATTTTTATCCGTAGTAGACCAATTCAACGGAGAAATTTCTGGCAACCTTATTAGTTGGTTTAATGACTGGGTAACTATTTCTGGCTTGAGCCATGAAGATTATAGAGTGGTAACATTTTCATTAATTGATAATAATGATTATAGAAATCGTTTATTTGATTTTTTCAAAGATCTTGATTTGGGATTTGATAAACTAAAACTTCGAAAGGAAAAATTCAGTCCTAGTCTATTACCAAAAGATCTAAAAGACCTTCCTTCAGAAATGCTAGAAGAGATCACATCTGATTTAGAAGGAAAAACTATGGCTAAAATAAGTACGATACACAAAAAATTTGATAACCTAGGCAAGTATGTAGGGGATTTAGACTTCAGTTTAAGAGATCAAGAATCATCAGGAACCAACAAAATAATTGATCTTTCGGGACCAATATTTGACACCTTAATTAATGGTGGAATCTTGGTGATTGATGAACTTGATGCAAAACTCCACCCTTTAATGACTGCTGCAATCACTAATTTGTTCAACTCAAGCAATTATAATAGAAAGAACGCTCAATTGATATTTGCAACTCATGACACTAATCTCCTATCATATGGTAAATTTAGACGTGACCAAATATATTTTATTGAAAAAGATAGTTTTGAAGCCTCTGATTTGTATTCATTAGTTGAATACAAAGAAGAAAATGGTCATAAAGTCCGAAAAGATAGATCATTCGAAAAAGACTATATAAAAGGTCGATATGGTGCGATCCCTTTTATTGGAAATTTTGATGAAATTTTAAATCAATCACCTCATGGCTACAAAGGTTAAATTAGATAATTCATATTTAAAAAAACTAGAAAGGAAGGAGTATAAAAGAAAGGAAAATTTCAGAACAAAAAGACGATTTTATCTTATCGTTTGTGAAGGAGAAAAAACGGAACCAAACTACTTCAATTCTTTAAAACAGTCATTACCAAAAGGTGTTCTTGAACTTAACCAAATCGACATTAATGGTACCGGAAAAAATACAATTTCCATAATTCAAGAAGCTCAAGAGCTTAGGGAAGCTTATGAGCAGAATTATTCTAGACAAATAGATGAAGTTTGGGCAGTATTTGATAAAGATAGTTTTTCATCACAAACTTTTAATACTGCAATATTAAAAGGGAAAGGTTCAAATCCTGAAATACATTGTGCATGGACAAATGAAGCTTTTGAATTATGGTACTTGCTTCATTTTAATTATTATAATACTGGTATATCAAGATCTCAGTATCAAAAAAAACTAGAACAAGAAATTAGGAATTCCTCAGGAAATAAAACTTATAAGTACAAAAAGAACTCTAATGATATGTTTAAAATTCTTCTACAGTATGGAAATTTGGATAACGCTATAAAAAATGCCAAAAAGTTAGAATCTTTATACTCTGATAACAAATTTTCTAACCATAATCCATGCACCAAAGTCCATATCCTAGTTTCGAAACTATTTGAGCTCACTAAGGAATATGCATCACAAAAAACAATCAAGTAAAAACATCATGAAGCTTTTATACTGCAGCACTTTTACTACCCTGCAAATACGCTGGCAGACATGTCGTAAGCTTTACCGAATGCTTCTTGATTAATGCCTAGAATATTTTCTGCAGTAAAGTATTCTACCAAACGCTCTGTAGGCATATTTCCTACTAAATCGTCTGCAGCCATAGGGCATCCACCAAACCCTTTAATGGCACCATCAAAGCGAGTACAGCCAGCTTTGTAAGCCGCTTCTACCTTTTCTTTCCATGTATCTGGTGTGGTATGCAGGTGTGCTCCTGTCTCAACGCCAGATAATTCTGGTATTAAAGCCTCAAATAAATAAGTGATGATTTCTGGAGTAGCCACACCAATGGTATCGCTTAAGCTAATGGTTTTAACCTCTAACTCTTTATTAAGTTTATGAGCCCATTCTAATACGATGTCTTTATCCCATGGATCTCCATAAGGATTTCCAAACGCCATGGATATATAGATTACCGCTTCTTTTCCTTTTTGTGCCGCAACATTCTGCACTTGATCTGCCCTTCTAAACGAATCTTCAATAGAACTATTGATATTACGTGCTTGAAAGGTGTCTGAAATAGAAAATGGAAAACCTAAGTATGTTACTTGTTCAAACTCACACGCTTCTTTCGCTCCACGTTCATTTCCTACTATGGTCAACAACTTTGTATTGGTAGTCAATTCTAGCGCATCTAATACCTGAGCAGTATCTCTTAACTGCGGAATAGCCTTGGGAGAAACAAAACTTCCACAATCTAGCGTATCAAATCCAACTTGAATAAGCTGATTGATGTACTTGATTTTTTGTTCTGTAGAGATAAAGTCGTGGATGCCTTGCATAGCATCTCTTGGACATTCAATGATTTTCATGCGTTACTCCTAGATTGACGGTGCAAAAGTACATTTCCATTAGCGCTTTAACAACGCCTCATTAATAGCTTTTACTAATCCTGGACCTTCATATATAAAGCCTGTATACACTTGTACCAACGAAGCTCCAGCCTCAAGTTTTTCAAGTGCATCTTGAGCTGTATGAATTCCTCCTACTCCAATAATCGGAAATGCACCCTTACTCTGTTGGTGTAAATAACGAATAACCTCAGTAGAACGTTGCTTCACGGGCTTTCCACTCAAACCACCCATTTCACTGGTTAGTTTCTCGTCTGATTTTAATCCTTCTCTACTAATAGTTGTATTGGTTGCAATAACACCCGCAGTATTCGATTCGCGAATAATATCAATAATATCATCTAGCTGGCTATCTGTTAAATCTGGAGCTATTTTTAGTAGAATAGGCTTTGGATAGTCTTTTGCTTGGTTCAGCTTTTGCAACGTACTCAACAAGTGTAACAATGGCTCCTTGTCTTGTAACTCGCGTAAATTAGGTGTGTTTGGTGAACTTACATTCACTACAAAGTAATCTACGTAAGGAAACATTCCTTCAAAGCAAGCAATGTAATCGTTTACAGCTTCTTCGTTTGGCGTCACTTTATTCTTACCAATGTTTCCTCCAATAATAATGTCCGTTTTATTTTGCTTTAATCGCTCAACAGCAGCTTCTAACCCTTCGTTATTAAAGCCCATTCTATTAATAAGGCCTTCATCATCAGTCAAACGGAACATACGCGGCTGCGGATTTCCAGGTTGTCCTTTTGGTGTTACGGTACCAATCTCAATAAAACCAAAACCTAAGTGTTGAAAATCGCTGTAGAGTTCTGCATTTTTGTCGAATCCGGCAGCTAAACCAACAGGGTTCTTGAATTTCAAGCCGAAAACTTCTCGTTCTAAACGTGAATCTTTCACTACATACTGACCTCTAAAAAAGCTTTTCATGCCAGGTACTCCCAGCATTGTGTTAAAAAGTTTTGTAGTAAAGTGGTGCGCTTTTTCTGGCGGCATGTTGAATAAGAACGGACGAATGAGCGAATACATACACGTAATTTTTGCAAGTGCAAAGAAATATCAGTACCAGAAATGGAGAGCCTATTTAGTTAGTGTTCTATTCACAATTAAAGATTCAATGTTCATATCTCACTGCCGACCTATTAAAATTGCGCTCATGGCATTGCTAGATTTGAGCAAAACCATGGGAGCTCTATTTCGCATACGCTTATTACAGTACTGGTTCATGCTATCGTTATTGCTATGGCATGCAGAAATATGGTATAGAGTAGCCGTTCCACTTCATTACAGTGAATTACCTGCGCATTTATTCGAACTATTACCATCCGCATTGAGCCTTCTGGTTATCTTATGTTATGCTATATGGCGCAAAACAGTAATGTTTCCCTTACTACTTATGGTAAGTAGCGCGTGGTACCTCATTACTTCAACAGAACTAGATACCATGCACTTGTATTGGTTTTTTGCATGGATGGTTATGATTGCTTTTCCGTTCTTTTATTACAAGTTTCAAGATTTCAAGCAAATGGTTTCCATGTATAGATGGATGCTTCTAATTGGATCTATTGGTTTGATGACTTTTAGTATCAGAAACGCAGGAGATACTATTACAATAGCCGTGAACAGTCTATTTGTATTGGGAACGTTAGGCTTCTTCTTCCAGTACTTAAAATCTATTTCAGCAGTCTTTATATTAGTAGGTGCTGGATGGATGATTTACAGTGCTAGTATTATAGAATCTTGGCCAATCATCTACTTATATCTTACGCAATTAGTAGCTACTGCGATACTGTTTGCTGACCCGTTCTCACGAGAATTACCACAATTTTTATGGTTGCGCTACCCTTATTTTAGGGTAATCATGTTTGTAGTGCTAATGATGGCCGTAATACCCTTTATTGAATGGCCTCAAGATTCTCTGGCTAGCTGGTTTATGAGTTTGTTACCTGCTCGAGAGATAAATAGTTAGCCATTGGATTTTTCTGCTTAAACTGTTCTAATAACGACCACACAGTTGGACTAGATTTTCGAACGGTTAAGAATAATTCTAGATCGTTCATATCATTGATTTCATCTTCACCAGATACAAAACCAGTTCCCTTGTACATATCCTGCTCTATCCATACAAAGCCTTTTTCATTAACCTCTCTCCCGGGTAACATCAACACATAACTTTCTTGTTCTTCTGCTACTCCTTTAAACAATGCCGCTACTCCTTCTTCATGTGCTTCTGATGATACTATTTCACCCTCTGCCCAGCTAGAAACGTGACATTTAGACGGATCTAAACCATACGTTTCTACTTGCTTAATAAGCCAATTACGAGCAGTATATAACGTATAGAACTGTTTGATGCTATGTAGACTTTGTTTGCGTCTATGAATCCCCAAACGCGTAACACCTTCTTGATCTTGATAATGAACAATATGATACTTCATACCAATAGCTTTCTGTGCCTTATTCAACACAGGCCAATGATGCCGTATCTCATGATCTTCTACTAAAGATGCCATCAACTCAGAACCCGTACGCTCAATATCCATTGTATGGCTCATACGAACTAAAGCAGTTCCTACACGATTACCATCTCCTGAAAAATAGCTGCGTACTCGTTTGCGCAAGTTCTTTGCTTTTCCAATGTAAATGAGTTTACCACTCTTATCATAAAACCTATAAATCCCCGGTTCTTCGGGGAGTTCAATCAACCGTTCTTTCGATAGCCAATAAGGCAAGTTTAGCGTAGCAGATCGTTGTTTGAAAAACGTTTCATACGCTTTTGCATGATCATTAGATAGAAACTTTACCAACAACTTAGCCGTAGCATCGGCATCAGCTAAAGCGCGATGTGGCTGCTCGTTTACTACTTCAAAAGAGCTGCACAACTTAGCCAACGAATATTTACCCAGCTTAGGATACAGCTTACGTGCATAACGCGCGGTACATAAGCGCTTGTTTGCCGAATAAGTAATTCCTGCACGTTTAAACGCCTCCTTCACAAAGCGGTAATCAAACAGTACATGATGTGCTACGAATACTGCCCCATCGAGATAATTTCCTACTTCCTCTGCTATTTTCTCAAATGGTGGTGCATCAGCCACCATCTCGTTGGTAATGCCTGTAAGAGTTTGAATAGTTGGTGGAATTGATTGTAGTGGCCTAACTAAAGATTGATAGCTATGTGTAGCCTTTCCATCTTCAACCAGTACGATGCCTATCTCTGTAATGCTAGCACGTTTAGGGTCTCCCCCTGTTGTTTCTACATCAACTACTGCAAACTTCATGGAACAATAATCTGGTGGTTCACCACCATGTATTTACGGTTAATCAAAGATAAAGATTCGTGAATGTAAGAATGTTTAAATTTGCTCTGCATGCATACTATTTATCAAGTCACAAAAATTTGTGCAATTGGCCTTGTTACAGCTCTTTGCGTTATATGGGGAACAATTCTACTCCCTTTGGGAACTTCTTATGCTCTCTATACGGCAACTCAAACATGGAGTCGTTTATTGTTTGAAATATGTGGTCTTGATTTACAAGTTGGAAATACACAACATATTGATTGGAACAAGTCGCGCATTTTCGTTGCAAATCACCAATCCCACATAGACATTCCTGTGTTACTCTATGCGCTCCCAGTAGCTCTATACTTTATCGCAAAAAAAGAATTAAAGCACATCCCCTTTCTTGGATGGTATATGCAATTAGTAGGCATCATCTTTATTGATAGAAGCAATAAAGAGCGTTCTGCACGCAGTATGGAACTAGCTGCTTATAAAGTTAAACGAGGTAGAAATGTTATTTCGTTTCCAGAAGGAACTCGTTCTGCAGATGGTGATATTCATACATTCAAACGAGGATCGTTCAAAATGGCTATAGCTCACAACATTGAAATTGTTCCTGTAGCAATTGTAGGTGCAGAAAGAATTATTCCAGCCCGTTCATTCGATATTTTCGCTGGCAAAGTACACGTAGAAATAGGAGAGCCCATTTCTCCAGATGGATGGTCTAATCCAGATGAATTAGCCGAGTTTACACGTCAAAAAGTGTTGAATCTGCATGCTTTAGGAGAAGCCAAACTTAACAACCAACAAGAATCTCCAGCATTGTTCATTTAAGTTACTTAACATATGGTTTTATGTATCCATGTTGGTTAAGGAACGTACCACTTGTTTTCAGCTTTTTATCAAATCATTTTGCAATAAAAAAGCCTGAGTTTGATTAAACTCAGGCTTTTCTTGTAGCGAAGACGGGAGTTGAACCCGTGACCTCAGGGTTATGAATCCTGCGCTCTAACCAACTGAGCTACCTCGCC